>JBJTIV010000298.1:0-4732 GCA_046095145.1 Planctomycetaceae bacterium | reverse complement strand
ATGGTGTTCTTCGTGCTGGGTCCCGCGTTCACCTCGGCCCTGGCCGGCGGCATGGACCGGGAAGCGGCGGCCCGACACGCGTGGCACGTGGGCATGTGTTCGATCGTCGCCAGCGGGATCTTCAAGGCCACCTGCGCCTTTTTCGCAGAATCGGTCCGCCGCATCGTGCCGCGCGCAGGCCTGCTCGGCAGCCTCACGGCGATCGCGCTGGCCCTGATCACGTTCCTGCCGCTGCTCGAGATCTTCGCGTCGCCCCTGGCCGGCCTCGTGGCGCTGGGGATCGTGCTCACGACCCTCACGGCCCACATCCCGTTTCCCTTCCGGATCCCCGGCGCGTTGGCGGGCCTGCTCGTGGGCGGCCTGATCCAGTTCGTCGGCCTGCGGGCGGGCTGGATCCCCGAGGCGGCCCACATGGCGATCGACCCCGCCGCGGCCCTCTGGCCCACCGCGTGGCTGTCCGCGTTCCGCTGCGAGTGGCTCGAGGCCTGGCCCCACACCGTGAAATACCTGCCGATCGTGATCCCCTTCGCCCTGGGCACGGTGGTCGGCGGCATCGACTGCGCGGAGAGCGCCGCGGCGGCCGGCGACGAGTACGACACGGGGAACGTGATCGGCGTCGAGGCGCTGGCCACGGTCATCGCCGGGGCCTGCGGGGGCGTGATCCAGACCACGCCCTACATCGGCCAGCCGGCCTACAAGGCGATGGGCGGCCGCGCCGCCTACACGCTCATGACGGCCATCTTCATCGGCGTGGCGGGCCTCACCGGCACGTTCGCCTACCTCTACGAGATCCTGCCCGGCCCGGCGCTCGTGCCGATCCTCGTGTTCGTGGGCCTCGAGATCACGTCGCAGAGTTTCCACGCCACGCCGCAGAAGCACTACCCGGCGGTGGCCATGGCCTGCGTGCCGGCGCTGGCGGCGCTGGCGAAGATCGAGACCGACAAGGTGCTCGCCGCGGGCGCCACGCCCGACGCCGCGTTGGCGCGGGAACTCTTCTCGCTGCAGATCATCTCCGCCGGCTTCATCGTGACGAGCGTGCTCTGGTCGGGCATGCTCACGGCGCTGCTCGACCGCCGGATGCGGCAGGCCGCCGGGTGGTGCCTCGCCGCGGCGGCGTTCACGCTCTGCGGCGTGATCCACTCGCCTTTCAAGGACGGCCGACTGTTCGCGCCCTGGGCGATCGGCGAGTTGCCGCCGGAGGCGGCCGGCCGCGGACCGCTCCACCTGGCCCTGGCCTACGGGCTTCTGGCGGCCTTGTTCGTGGCCTGGTCGATGATGGTCGCGATATCCCCCGCGCCAGCCAGGGAACGTCGCGCCGATAGTGCATAAAATAGCATCTGCGAGGGTTGGCGGACCAGCGCATGAGTCGTTCGTCGATCACGGATTCCCCGCCATGGCCGCCGCGACCCCTTCGCTCCCGAAACTCGCGTTTGGCAACGCGACCGCCGAGGTCAGCGACGATCTCGATGCCTTCACGGTCGCCCAGCGGGCGGCCATGCCCGCGATCCGCCGCTACGAGCCGCTGAGTCGCAAGCAGGCGTTCCTGCACCGTGCGGCCACGGTCGACTTCGGCGACATGAAGCTCGTCGCCAGCGCGTCGACACCCCTCTCGGTGACGGCGGACGAATCGGTGGAGACCACGCTCCTGATCCCGCTCCACGGCGGTGGCACGTCGATCGTCGCCGGCCGCGAGTATCGCTGGCAGGCCGGCCGAGCGGCGATGTTCCTCCCCGGATCGGCCCGCACGGGCACGTCCGGCATCCGCTCCGTGCTGGCCATCAGCTTCGATCCCCGCCGCCTCGAGGCGACCAGCCGGGCCATGCTCGGCTCCCGCGACCACGGGTCCGTCGACCTCCGCCTGCGGGCCGCGCGACTCGTCCCGATCGCCGCCGCCGTGTCGCCCGCGCTCGCCCTGCTCAGGCACGTGCTGCCGCTCGTCGACGTGGTCGACGGCGAGCCCGTGAGACTGCGGATGCTCGGGCTCGACGACACGCTCCTCCGCATCGTCGCGATCATGCTCGCCCCGGACACGCTCGGGCGGTCGTTCGCCGCCCCGCGCGGCGACGACTCGGCGGCCGCCCTGCGGCGGGTGACGGAATACATCGTCGAGCACCTGCAGGAGCCGATCACGCTCGGTGACCTCGAGCGCGTCGGCGGACTCGCGGCCCGCACGCTGCAACTCGCCTTTCGCAGAACGCACGGCTGCTCACCCCGCGACTGGATCCAGCGGCGGCGGCTGGTCGTGGCCCGCGAGCGGCTCCTGGTGGCCGAGCCGCACGACACGGTCGCGACCATCGCGACGGCCTGCGGCTTCACGCGGATGAGCACGTTCGCCGCCGCCTATGCGCGGCGGTTCGGCGAGGCCCCGTCGGCCACGCTCCAGCGCAGCCGGCGGCAGTAGGTCCGGGCCGCTCCCTACGGAAAGCGCACGACCCCCCGTGCGCAAACCGTAGCAGTCGGGCGGATTCGTCCCTGCCCGAGCCGGATTCGTCACTTTTCGGGTCGCGAGCCTTGGCGCTGCGGCGCAAGGCCGTAGGGTCGATGGACCAGGTTCGTTTCCGTGCTTGAAGAGGAGGTCGGTCATGTCCACCCGAAATCCGAGTCGGGTCCGTATCACCGCGGTGCCGGAACCGTCCACCTGGGCCATGGCTCTCGTCAGTTTGGCCGGCGGCGGCTACCTCGTTCGGGGGCGGCGGAAGCGTCATCCGCGCGGTCGATCCATCGCGATCGCCGCATCGCTCGTCCTCCTGGTAGCGACGGTCTTCACGGGCCGTGCACACGCCGAAGTACTGACCTTCACCAACTACACCACCGATAACGGCCTGGGCAGTAATTTCGTCCGCGGGGTCTACGCCACCGGCGGCAAGGTCTACGCGGCAACCACCGGCGGACTGGGGATCTCTGCCGATGGCGGAGCCAACTGGACGAATTACAACAGCGAGAACGGCTTGCCCACCGACTCGATCTTCTGCGTCTACGTCAGCGGCAGCACCATCTACGCAGGAACTGATTTCGCCGGCCTGAGCATCTCCACCAACGCTGGAGCCAACTGGACCACCTATACCGGCGTGGGCAACGACCGGATCCGTGGCATCTACGCCGTCGGCGGCTCCATTTATGCAGCGACGCTCGGCGGGGTGAGCATCTCGACCAACGGTGGCGCCACCTGGACCACCTACACGACAACCAACGGTCTGGCCAGCGACGGGGTCGAGGGCGTGTACGTAACCGGCAGCACCATCTACGCGGCGACGGATTCCGGAGTGAGCATTTCCAACAACAATGGCACCAGCTGGATCAACTCCGGAACCGCGAACGGACTGGGCTCTGATTACGCGTGGTCGGTGTACGCCACCGGCACGACGATCTACGCAGCGACCGAGGGCGGGCTGGGCGTATCGACCAATGGCGGGGCCAACTGGACGAACTACACCTCCGCGAACGGACTGGGATCGGATTTCGTCCGCGGCGTCTACGCCAGCGGCAGCACCATCTACGCGGCATTCGACTCGGGTGAACCCGGAGGCGTGAGCATCTCCGCGGACGGCGGAGCCAGTTGGACGACCTCCACCACCACGAACGGACTAGGCAGCAATCAAGTGCTCGGCGTGTACGCCGTTGGCAGCACCGTCTACGCGGCGACGAGGGGCGGACTGAGCATCGGCATCGCCGCCGTCCCCGAACCCTCAACCTACTGCCTGGCCCTCGCCGGCCTGGCATGCGGCGGGTTCTCGATGTGGCGGCGACGGAGGCGGGTCTGACGCGCGGCGACCGACGCAGGCGGCAGGAAGCCTGCGGCTCCTCGATCAGGACGGACGCGCGGCGCGGCTCACTCCAGGCCGTAGGCGCCGGCCACCGGGATGTCGAGCCCCGAGCGACTCGCGAACTGGGTGCGCGACAGGAACCGCGGCTCGAGGTTGAAGGTCACGCCCACGTTGTTGCGGCTGTAGTCGACGTTGAATCCGAAGGTCATCAGGAACGACTCGCCGATCCGCACGAGCTGGAACTGCTGGCCGATGTTGCGGCCGGTGAGGTCGATCGCGGAGCCGAAGGAGCTCGCCCACTTGGGGCTCATGCGGTAGGTGTAGGAGCCGGTCAGCACGGCCGCGCTGATCGGGCCGCCGAACTGGTTGTAGCCCAGGTAGAAGCTGCCGCGCGGCGTGCGGTTGAGCAGCGCGCCCACGGTGTAGAGCTGCTGGCCGCCCGAGAAGAAGTCGACGTCGGCCGTGGAGAGCACGGTCGTGCGGTCGCCCACGTGCCAGCGGAAGTCGTACTGCCAGAGGCCGAGCAGCTGCCCGAAGTTCTGGCTCGTGACCGGGAAGAACTCGCCGTCCACGTCGAACGTGATCCAGTCGATGATGCGGCGCGAGCCCACGGGGCCGCGCTTCGTCTGCCACCGCTGCCGGGCCGCCACGCGGAAGGCGGTGAGGTCGTCGGCGATCTCCGTGGGGCCGGTCACCCAGCTCGCCATGCCGCGGCGCACCGCGTAGGTCCGCGGGTCGTACTTCTGGTCGGGTCCGAACCCGAGCGCGACGGGCAACGGCTGCGGGCTGCCCGGCACCGCGCCGTAATCCCAGTAGGGGATGTTGCGGCGGTACTGGTTGATCGTGTCGTCGTCGATCTGGTCGTAGAGCGGGAACTGGTCGATCGACTGCGTGGCGTCGGAGTAGGCGAACTCGCCCTCGAAAACCACCTTGTGGGCCAGGTCGGCATCCGGGCCACGCTGCCGATG
>JBJTIV010000297.1:0-6622 GCA_046095145.1 Planctomycetaceae bacterium | reverse complement strand
CCCCTCGACTCCCCCACCGCCCGCGACCCGCAGGCCCGCTACCCCGCCGCCCTCGCGGCGGCACGCGGGATCGCCGCCTGCTTCGGCCTCCCCGAGCCCCTCGCGGCCGCGACGCCGCCGGCCGGTGGCGAGCCGGCCGCCGCGTCCGCGACCGTGCCGCCCCCGGTGCCGCCGGTCGACGCGGCGGCGCGGGTCGCGGCCGCCGCGGAGGCGGTCCGGCGTCGGGGCCGGCGGCTGCGGCTCGCGGGCCGCGCCGTCGCCGGCGCGATCCGCGTGGCCGCGGCCGCGCTTGTCATCGTGCAGTCGCTGCCCGATGCGGCGCGACGCCGCAGCCGCGCCGCGTCCGCCGCCGGCGTGCGGCCCGCCGCGCCGCGGCGCGGGCCGCCGACGCGAGTCGTCGAACCCGCGGCGGCCCCGGCCGAGCGGCGACCGCCCGCGAGGGGCTCGGGGAGGCCGAAGCAGGCGGCGATCCCGCGTGCCGCCTCGATGGCGTCGGGGTAGCGGTCCTGCGGGTCGCGGGCGGTGAGGTAGTCGAGGAGCGTCACGAGCGGCGCGGGGGCGGCCGCGTCGAGCGGCCCGGGCCCCGTCGCGACGGCGCGCATGAGCGTGTCGTGGGGATCGCCGCGCCAGCCGGGGATCCGGCCCGTGAGGAGCGCGTGGAGCACGCAGCCCAGCGCGTAGACGTCGCTGCGCGGGTCGCAGGCGGCTCCGGCGACGAGTTCCGGCGCGACGAACGCCGCCCGCCGGCCGAGGGCCGCCACCTGGTCGTCCGATTCGACGGACGGCCGCGGCGGCACCACCAGCGGATCGGCCACGAGCGGAAACTGCCGCAGTCGCAGCCGCCCGCCGGCCGCCGGCCACTCGCGGACGAGCGCATCGAGCGACAGGCCGACGTGCGGCTCGCCCGCCGCATGCCATGCCCCGAGCGCCCGCGCCACGGCCAGCGCGATCTCCCCCGCCTCGCGGGGCGAGAGCGGGCCGCGACGCGCCAGCTCGTCCGCGAGCGGCTCGCCGCGGACCTCCTCGCAGACCACGAACGGGCGGCCGTCGATCTCCTCGTGGGCCTCGGTGCGCACGAGCAGCGGATCGGCCGCCTGCGTGGCGATCGCCAGGCGGCGCGCGAACGCCTCGCGGACCACCCGTTCCCGCCAGGGCTTCCGCGGCAGGATCACGAGGGTCACGATCCGGCCCGCGGACTGGTGCCGGGCCGTGTATTCCCGGACCTCGGCCACGAGATCGTGCCGCTCGAGCAGCCGGTAGTCGCCGACGAGGAAGGGGCCCTCGTCGCCGGCGACGAGTCGCGCGGCCTGCCAGCGGGTGAGCACCCGCCGGTCCACGAGCCACGCCGCCACCGCGGCTGCGACGGCGACCCCCGTCGACCGGTCGTGTTCCGCGCGGAGGGCGGCGGCTGCGCGCGGGGGGCACAGCCCGGTCGCGACGACGGCTCGCCACAGTTCGTCGGGTGTGATCCGCGGCATGGACGTCGCTCTCCGGCCCTGATCCTAGCGTCTGACCGCGGGGACTCCGTTGTGGCTCACGGCGGGCCGCCGATAAGATCGTCGCCCACCCCGAGGTCGGCCATGCGCACCAGCGACGCGATCCGCTCCTACTTCGAGAGTGCCGCCGACCTGCTCGACCTGTCGCCGAGCATCCGGCGGCTCCTGCTCACCGCCAAGCGCGAGGTGCAGGTGCGGATCCCGATCGAGCGCGACTCGGGCGAGGTGGTGACCCTCGTCGGCTACCGCGTGCAGCACAACGACGCGCGGGGACCGATGAAGGGCGGGCTCCGCTACCACCCGCAGGTGGACCTCGACGAGGTGCGGGCGCTCGCCGCACTGATGACCTGGAAGACCGCGGTCGTCGACCTGCCTTACGGGGGCGCGAAGGGGGGCGTGGCGATCGCGCCGGCGACCTACTCGACCCGGGAGCTGGAACGGGTGACCCGCCGGTTCGTCGACGAGATCCACGACCTGTTCGGCCCCGACGTGGACATCCCCGCGCCCGACATGGGCACGACGGCCGACACCATGGCCTGGATCATGAACCAGTACGGCCGCTACCACGGCTTCGCGCCGGCCTGCGTGACCGGCAAGCCCGTCGACTACCACGGTATCCCCGGCCGCGAGGAGGCCACGGGCCGCGGCGTGGGCGCGCTGACGCTCAAGCTCCTGAGCCGCCTGGGCCGGAAGATTCCCGGCACCCGCGTGGCGATCCAGGGCTTCGGCAACGTGGGCACCCACGCGGCCAAGTACCTCGCCGACGCCGAGTGCCGGGTCGTGGCCATCTCCGACGCCGGCGGCGGCTTCCACCGCGGCTCCGGCATCGACGTGCTCGAGGCCCTGCGGCACGCGCGGGCCCATGCCGGCCGGCTCGCGGGCTTCACCGGCGGCGACGCGATCTCCAACGCCGACCTGCTGTCCCTGGAGTGCGACGTGCTGATTCCCGCGGCGCTCGGCGGCGTGCTCACGCAGGCCAACGCGGCGGCGGTCCGCGCCCCGATCGTGGTCGAGGCGGCCAACGCGCCGGTCGAGCCCGAGGCCGACGCGGTGTTCGCGGACCGGGGCGTGGTGGTGCTGCCCGACATCCTCGCCAACTCCGGCGGCGTGACGGCCAGCTGGTTCGAGTGGGTGCAGAACCGGCAGCACTACCAGTGGAGCCTCGACCGGGTCCGCGGCGAGCTCGACCGCATGCTGGGCGCGGCCTTCGAGCACGTCTGGCAGCTCTCCACCGCGCGGCAGGTGCCGCTGCGGACGGCGGCCTACATGCTCGGCGTGGGCCGGGTCGCCCGCGCCACCGCCCTCGGCGGCATCGCGTGAGGGGTCCGGGCAACCCCGACCCACGCGCGAGTCAATCGCTACTCATCCACGACCACGGGCTTCGGAATGCCGGCTGGATCGAGGACGACGGCGCGGGTTTCGAGGTCGGCCGGCTTGTCCTTGGCGAACGTGAGCGTCGCCACCCAGCCGGTCCACTCGGGCGGATCGACGGGGTAGTAGTCGAACACGAAGTTGCCGAGGCTGTAGACGATCGGCGCGCCGCGGTACGTGTCGACGGTCTGCGTGACGTGCGGATGCGCGCCGATCACGGCAGCCGCGCCGGCGTCCACCATCTTCCGGGCCAGTGCCCGGTGCTTCGCGTAGGGCTCGGCCACGAGTTCGGGGCCCCAGTGCACGAAGGGCACGACGGCGTCGGCCTGCTTCCGGGCCGCGGCGATGTCGGCGAGCAGGTCGGCCTCGCGGAGCGGGTGGACGCCCGGCGTCGCGGCCCCCGCGGCCCACTTCTCGCCCTGGAAGTCGTTGCAGCCGAGGATCGCGACCGTGAAGCCGTCCTTCTTCAGGAGGAACGGCCGCCGCGCCCGCGCGAGATCCGGGCCGCCGCCCGTGTGTGGGATGCCCGCGCGGTCGAGCACGGCGAGGCACTCGAGGAGGCCTTCGGGCCCGAAGTCGAGCGCGTGGTTGTTGGCCACGCCGAGCACCGAGAAATAGCGCTTGAGGAACCGCGGCGAGTCGGCGGCGCCGCGGAACGTGTAGGCCTTGAGCACCTGCTTCCCGCCCCTTCCCAATACGCACTCCAGGTTGCCCACGGTGAAGTCGGCGTCGAGCAACAGGTCGGCGCACGCCGCGAACGGATCCCGCCCCGCCGCCACGACGTTCCCGGGCCCGTTGTCGAGCATGATGTCGCCGACGAACACCACCGACACGACCCCCGGCGGCGACACCGTCCGCGTGACCACAGCCTCTTCCGCCCGGGCGGAGCCCACCAGCAGAAGCAGACACGTCGACGCGATCACCACCTTCAGTCCCATGCGGCACCAACCTCCTCCCGACTCCTCACCGAATTCCAAAGGGGTTGCCCACTGACGAAAGCCGGTACGCCGCGTGACGCGCGCGATGGAGTCCCCACCTATCATCGGTGGGCTCCGCCGCCACCCCGATACCACTCGCCCCGCAGCCAGTCGGCGAGCAGCCCGATCTGCCGCGTGGTGAGCTGTGGCGTCCCGCCGTCGGCCGCCTTCCCGAAGCTCGGCATCCGGTCGTTCGTGTCGCCGTAGAACCGCTCGTGCGCCGGGTCGGTGATGATCCCCACGAGCCACTCGCGGGAGCCCCAGCCGGTGAGGTCGCACGCGCCGCCCAGCTCGGTGCCGTTGTCGCGGAAGCGATGGCAGGCGCCGCAGCGGTCGGTGTCGGCCACGAGGGCCCGGCCCCGCTCCACGAGGTCGCCGACGGCCGTGCCGCGGCCCGACTCGGCCGCCAGGGCCGCGATCACCGCCTCGACGTCGGCGGGCTTCCAGGTCGCCGCGTCCTGGAGGTCACCCTGCACGAAGCCCACCATGTCGCCGTCCCGGTGCGCGGTGTTGCCGAAGTAGGCGGGGCCGGCCACCTGTTCGGGGTCGAGGAGGCCCTGCATCCAGGCGGCCGTGCCGAAGCCGTGGAGGTTGGCCGCCGACGACGCCGCGAGGCTGGTCGCCGCCTCGGCGCTCGCCGGATCGACGTGGGCATGGCAGCCCGCGCAGTGCTGCGCGAAGAGACGCGGGCCCTGCGTGGCCGGATCCTGTCGCACCAATTCGAGCATGCCGGCGGGCGGAATCCGCTCCGGCCGGCCGGCGAGCTCGGATGCGCGGGCGGCGTCGGCCCGCGCCGTGCGCACCGCCGCCAGGAAGGCCTCCGAGTTTCGCACCCGCGCGAGCTTCTCGAGCCGCTTCCGCATGGCGGCGATCGCGGTGCGGTCGCCGCCGAGCGCCGCGGCGATCTTCTCCTCGTCGCCGCCCGTCTCGGCGAACAGCTTCTCGACGTCGGCCAGCGAGGCCCGGTCCACCCAGAGCGCGGCGTAGTCCTCGTGGAGCGCCAGGCCCGTGAGCAGGCCCACGCCGGCGAGGAGCGCGAGCGTGAAGGCCACGTTGAAGCGGTGGCCGAGCTTCCAGCGGCCCACGATCGGCATCAGGAACATGGCGGCCATGACCAGGCCGGGCACCACGATCGCGCCCAGGAACTCGCCGCTCGCCCCCCAGCCCTCGAAGACCTTCAGGAACTGGAACAGGAACAGGAAATACCACTCCGGCCGCGCCGCGGCGTAGGGCTCGGAGGGATCGGCCGGCGGGCCGAGCGCGGCGGCCACGTGGCCCCAGTCCACCGTGCCGCCGGCGGCCATCGTCCTGAGCGCCGGCACGAGGATCACGCCGAGCACCACCGCCATCACCGCGAGCATCGCCACGGCGTCCTTGAGCACCTGGTCGGGCCAGAACAGCGCGTCGGGGCCCGCGAGCGGCCGCTTCGCGCACAGGCCGTGCCGGCGGAAGAGCGCCAGGTGCACCACGAGCAACAGCACGAGCGTCGCGGGCAGGAATCCGGCGTGCAGCGCGAAGAACCGGGTGAGGGTGTGGTGGCCGTAGTCGGGGCCGCCCACCACGAGCTGCTGGAGCGCCGGGCCCACGAGCGGCACCAGTCCCGCCAGGTTCGTGGCCACCCGCGTGGCCCAGTAGCCCTTCTGGTCCCAGGGCAGCAGGTAGCCGGTGAGCGCCATGCCGAGCACGAGCAGCATGAGCACCAGGCCCAGCCAGAAGTTCACCTCGCGGGGCGCCCGGTAGGCGCCGTCGATCACGACCTGCAGGAGGTGCAGGGCGAGCAGCACCACCATCGCCTGGGCCATGACGTGATGGATGCCGCGGAGCAGCCAGCCGCCGGTCATCTCGTGCTGGATGTAGTGCACGCTCTCCCAGGCCGTCTGGGCGCTCGCCGAGTAGCTCGCCCAGAGAAAGAGGCCGGTGATCACCTGCGTCATGAACGCGAACACGAGCGTGCTGCCCCAGACGTAGCGCCAGCGGGCGCCGCCCGGCACCCGCTCGTAGAGCGCCTCGTGCACGAGGGCCCGGTAGCCCGTGCGGTCGTCGAGGAAGTCGGCCAGCCGGCCCGCGAGGCCGCGGCGGCCAGCCGCCGGCGTGGGGCTGCCCGCGCTCATGGCCGCGCCTGCTTCGCGGCGATGCCGGTGTAGAAGGTCTCCCACTTCACCTCCACCGTGCCGTTGGCGGCCACGCGGCAGTCGAGGCCGTCCATCGCCCGCGGGCTCGGGCTCGGCTCCACGATCGCGCCGTCGAGCGTGAACGAGCTGTTGTGGCAGGGACAGCGAAAGCAGCGGCCGGTCGGCTCGAGCTCCACGAAGCAGCCCGCGTGGGGGCAGGTGGCCGAGAGGGCCTCGACCGCGTCGCTCCCCGCCCGGCGGCGGAGGTAGACCGCGCCCACCGGCTCGGCGGCGAAGCCGGTCCACGCGTCGACGCGGTCGGCCACCACGGCGAACCGGCGCGGCACGCCGTCGGCGGGGATCGCGGCCAGGTCGGCCACGGGCCGGAACGTGGCCGCCGCCGACTTCCGCCGCAGCGGGTCGAGAAACGCCCAGGCCCCGGCGGCCAGCGGCACGAGCGCGGCCAGGCCGCCGCAGGCGAGCGCCAGGGCCTCGGTGACGAAGCGACGGCGGCCGGGATCGACGGGTCCGGCGGCCGGTCGTTCTGGCGTCACGGCTGCGTGCTCCCCGGGTCGCTGGGCGGTCCCGTCGCGGCCGCGCGGCTCGCGCGCCCGGCCGCGGCCCCGGGGGCGGCGGCCGGCGCCTTGGGGGCGGGGGACGGCCCGGG
>JBJTIV010000296.1:0-4214 GCA_046095145.1 Planctomycetaceae bacterium | reverse complement strand
GCGTGGGCCCCGCTCACGCGGCCGTCGACGCGGTCGATCGTGACCGTGATGTCGGCCTCTTCCCCGTACTGCCTCGCCAGAGCCGTGACGAGCGCCGCCTCGATCGCCTGGAAGACGATCTCCTTGTCGATGTTCTTGTCGCGATGGATCGCGTCGACGATGCGCAGGATTTCTTCGGGCTTCATGGGCGTCTCGGAGTGCGTCGAGGTCGTGGCGCTGCCGGCATGGCCGACGCCCTCTCACGACATGGACGCCGAGACACCCACGGCCCGGGCCGTCCCGGGACGCGGCGTCAGGAACCGAATCCGTGCACCGACAGCGAACCGACCGACCGCGACGCGAACCCGCAAAAGTAAGGCGGGCGCAGGGGGGCTGTCAAGGAGCCGCCGTCATCACCGGGTGCGACGGCGTCACTCGTCGCGCCACCGTCGGACCACGAGCGATCCCGCCTGGCCCTGGGGCGTGACGGCCGAGGACAGCGCCAGCTCGCCGGCCGGGTCGCCGGCCCGCGCCGGTCGCACCGGGCAGGACGGGTCGGGCGTCTCGTAATTGAGCAGCGGGAACAGGCCGCCACGGCCCAGCGCGAGCACGCTCGCCACCACCTCCACGATGCCGCTGCCACCGCCGAGGGTGCCGAAGTTGCTCTTGGCCGCCACCACCGGCACGGCCGCGGCGTGCGAGCCCAGTACGTCGCCGATGGCCCCCGCCTCCTCGCGATCGCCGACGGTGGTGCTCGTGCCGAAGGCATGCACGTGGCCCACGGCTTCCGGCTCCGCGCCGGCCATCTCGAGGGCCCGGCGCATGGCGTGGCCGAGCGCCGGCCGGCGCCGGCCAGCGCCGGTGAGATCGACGGCCGAGCGGGCGGCGTGCCCCACGACCTCGCCGTAGATCCGCGCGCCCCGCGCCCGGGCGTGCGAGAGTTCCTCGAGCACGAGCACGCCCGCCCCCTCGCCGAGCACCATGCCCGTGCGCTGGGCGTCGAACGGCCGGCTGCGCCGGGCGGGCACCGGGTCGGAGCCGTCCTCGATGGCCACCTGCTCGCTCTGCAGGACGTGCACCGTCTTCATCGGATGCACGCGGGTGCCGGTGGCCCCGGCGACCATGACGTCGGCGGCGCCGCGGGTGATGGTGACCACCGCCTCGCCCACGGCCAGGTGGCCGCTGGCCTCGCGCAGCGTCAGGGAGTTGCTCGGCCCCCGCAGGTCGTTGTAGATCGCGATGTGGCTGGCCGGCATGTTGGGCAGGTACTTGAGCAGCCACAGCGGATTGAGCAGCGGCAGGCCGTCGGTGGCCCAGCGGTCGAACACGAACCGCCCGTCGGCGTCGCGGCAGTGGGCCACGCTGACGGTGAAGTCGTCGGGCAGCGTGAGCATGTAATCCGACCCGAACACGCAGCCGAAGCGCTCCGGCGCATGGTGGGCGGCCACGTCGCCGGCGTCCTGGAGCGCCCGCTGCGCGGCCGCCACCGCCATCTGGCTCTCGCGGCACATCACCTTCAGACCCTTGCGGATCGCCTTCTTCCGCTCGCCGTCGAGGCTGCCGAAGTCCTCGATCGCCCCGGTGACGCCGCGGGCCTCGGCCACGTGGCGGACGGGCAGGCCGCCGGACGAAAAGGCCTCGAGCGGCCCCACGCCGCTGCGTCCCGCCTCGAGCCCCGACCAGAGGTCCCCCAGCGACAGGCCGAGCGGGCAGACGACGCCCATGCCGGTGATGACCACGCGACGCTGGGATGGGACGCTCATCGATGCTTTCGGAATGGTGGGCGGGCCGCGCGGGCCGTCAGGGTCCGCCGCGGAGGCGTGGCTCGACCACAATCACGATGTCGCGGCGCCGGGCGTCGGGCACGAGGGCCGGGACCGCCCCATTCTGCGCGGGCACGGGCCACGGCACCAACCCGAGCGACACCACGAGCGCGTGCGCGGCAGGCCACCGGAAGCGCTCGCCGATGCGGACCGCGGCGACCTGCGGCACCTGCACCGCGACGCCCTGCGCGGCGCCGGCCGGCGAGGTCAGCGAGACCGGTGCCATCTTCTCGACCTGGTCGATCCGGCAGCGGAACACCGCGTCGACCGCCGTGCCGTCACGGGACAGGAGCGGCTGCACGTCGATCGCCAGCCCCTCGTCGCAGGCGGCCGACCGGAGCTCCCAGCCCGGCCACGCGTCGGGCCGCGGCGCCACGTCCTGCACGTAGGGGAGCCGGCGGCCGCCGGAGTGCGCGGCCGGCACGCCGTTGGCCGCGAGCACCGGCCCGGTGGGCAGCTCCTGGCAGTCGGAACGGCCGCGGATCCGGCCCACGACCATGGCGCCGTCCTCGCGGGTGACGGTCCAGGCCTGCACGCCCGGCGTCGCGGCCCCGATCGGCCGCAGCACCGGCCGCACGTCGGTCCGCCAGCCCGCGCTCGAGACGCCGAACACGCGGATCGAGAACCGGTGGGGCGTGTCGGCCTCGGCGATGAAGCGGTCCACCACGTCGGCCACGCGGGCCTGCACGTCGGGGAGGTGGAAGCACGACAGCTGGCCCGCGTCGGCCGAGAGGACGGCGGGGATGCCGCCGTGCCAGGAGCCGTAGCCCGTGTCCTGCAGCACCCAGTCCACCACGTGCTTCTCGCTCCCCGGGCCCGCCGCCTTGACGAACGGTCCGATGTCGTAGGTCTTCCACACCTGGCCCGCGTCGGCCGGCACCTGGGCCGCGCACCGCGCGGCCGCCCAGGCCGCGGCCACCAGCGTCGTCATCCACGCAGCCGACCGTCGCATGGTGCACCGGGAAGCGCGGCCCCGCCCGGCGTCAGGCCAGCCGGGCCAGGAGCAGGCTCGAGTTGTGGCCGCCGAAGCCGAAACTGTTGCTCAGCGCCACGTCGATCCGCGCGTCGCGGGCGACGTTGGGCGTGTAATCGAGGTCGCAGTCGGGGTCGGGGTTTTCCAGGTTGATCGTGGGCGTGATCACGCCGCGGGCGATCGTGAGCGCGCAGACGACGAGCTCGATGCCGCCGCTGGCGCCGAGCGTGTGGCCGAGCTGGCTCTTCGTGCTGGAGATCGCCAACGCTCGCGCGTGGTCGCCGAACACCCGCTTCACCGCCATCGTCTCCGCCTTGTCGCCCAGCGGCGTGCTCGTGCCGTGGGCGTTCACGTAGGCCACGGCCTCCGGATTCAGGGCGGCGTCGCGGAGCGCCATCGCCATCGCGTGGGCCGCTCCGCGGCCCTCCTCGTCAGGCTGCGTGATGTGGCCGGCGTCGCCCGAGGCGCCGTAGCCCTTGAGCTCGGCGTAGATCCGCGCCCCGCGGGCCCGGGCGTGCTCCAGGTCCTCGAGGATCACGACCCCGGCCCCCTCGGCGAGCACGAAGCCGTCACGGTCGGCGTCGAAGGGTCGGCTCGCCTTCTGCGGCGCGTCGCCGCGGAACGACAGGGCCCGCATGTTCTGGAAGCCGGCGAGGCCGATGGGCGTGAGCGCCGCCTCGCTGCCCCCCGCCACCATCACGTCGGCCTCCCCGTACTGGATGGCCCGCAGGGCGTTGCCGATCGAGTGGGAGGCGCTCGCGCAGGCGGTGGCGACGGCGAAGTTCGGCCCCTTGATGCCGTACAGGCTCGAGACGTGGCCGGCGGCCGAATTCACCATGAGCTTCGGAATCGTGAACGGCGAGACCTTGTCGATGCCCTTGTGGAGCAGTCGCTCCTCCTGCACCTCGAACTCCCACAGGCCGCCGATCCCGGAGCCGATGACCACGCCACAGCGGTAGGGATCCTCCCGCGAGAAATCGAGCCCGGCGTCGACGACGGCATCCTTCGCGCAGGCGAGCGCGAACTGGGTGAAGCGGTCGAGCCGCTTGAGTTCCTTGGGGCCGGCGATGTCCTCCTGCTCGGGCTCCCAGGGCACCTGGCCGCCGAACTGGACGCGGTAGCCGGACACGTCGAACAGCGTGATCGGGCCGACCCCGCTCTCGCCGCGCACCAGCCGCTCCCAGACGCTCTCCAGCTTCCGCCCCAAGGGCGTGACGACGCCGAGGCCGGTCACCACCACACGCCGCTTCATCCTGCGCTTCCCTGCCGGGCCGGGCCGGGCACCGACGGCTTCGCGGGATTCCCGTGTCGGCGGCCCCCCGACAGGTCCGCGGCCGGCATCAGCCCTGCTGCTTCTCGATGAAATCCACCGCCTGGCCGACGGTCTGGATCTTCTCGGCGGCGTCGTCGGGGATGTTGATCTCGAACTCCTCCTCGAG
>JBJTIV010000295.1:0-2797 GCA_046095145.1 Planctomycetaceae bacterium | reverse complement strand
TCGAGCGATCCGCCGCGATGCGTCTCGGTCACGTCCGTCCCAGGAACTCACCCATCAGCCGCCAGCCCGGCTCCACCCGGTCGCCCGTGGCGGCCGCGTCGGTCTCGCCGTAGGCCCGCCGGCCGTTCGCGGCGATGCCGGGGCCCGCCCTCCCGAACGGCACCGCGCCGCGCGAATGGGTCTTGGTCGAGATGAAGGTGGGGTGGTCGGGGCAGACGAGGATCCGGTGGTCGCCTGCGGCCGCGAGGTGCGCAGCCAGCGGGGCCACGATCTTTTCGTCGATCTCCTCGATGGCCTTGACCTTCGCCGCCGCGTCGCCCTGGTGGCTGGCCTCGTCCGGCGCCTCCACGTGCACGCAGACGAAGTCGCCCGTGGCCAGTTCGGTGATCGCGGCCCGGCCCTTGGCGGCGTAGTCGGTGTCGAGGTAGCCGGTCGCGCCGGGCACGTCGATCCGCTTCCAGCCCGCGAGGGCCGCCAGGCCACGGAGCAGGTCGACGCCCGTGATCATCGCGCCCGCGACGCCGTAGGCCGCCGTGAACGGCTCGAGCGCCGGCGCCCGGCCCGCACCCCACAGCCAGACGTGCGTCGCCGCCCGTCGGCCCGCGGCCTCGCGGGCGCGGTTCACGGGATGGTCGGCCAGCCACGCGGCGCTCCGCGCCATGATGTCGGCCAGCAGCCGGCTGCCGGTGCCGCGCGGAAAGTCGTCGGTGACGGGCTTGTCCATCAGGTCGTGGGGCGGCGTGGCCCGCAGGTCGGCTCCCAGCGGCGACGGCGCGTCGGCCGCGCCGCGGTGGACGAGCAGGTTGCGGTAGCTGACGCCGGGCATGAACGTCCACGCCCCGGCGACCGCCGGAAAGTCGGCCTCGAGGCCGCGCTGGGCGGCGGCGAGCAGGTCGGTGGCCTCGGCCGTCGACACGTGGCCGGCCGTGAAGTCCTCCATGATCGCGGCCCCCGTGCCGGTCGCGATCGTGACGAGGTTGCAGCGGACGGCCCAGTCGTGGGGCCCGAGCGTGATCCCCTGCGCCGCCGCCTCGATCGGCGCACGGCCGGTGAAAAAAACCAGCGGGTCGTAGCCCACGAGGCTCATGCACGCCACCTCCGACCCAGGCGGCAGCGAGTCGGGCACGTGGTTGGTGAGCCCCACGCGGCCGCGGGCGGCGAGGGCGTCGAGCGCGGGCGTGCGGGCGGCCTCGAGCGGCGTCCGGCCGCCGAGGGCAGCCTGCGGCGCGTCGGCCGCCCCGGCGGGACTCACGATGACGTACTTCATGGCGTGGGGTCGCGGCCGGTCGGGTCGGTCAGTCGTCGAGCACGCTCATGCAGACCGCCGGCCCCGTCACCACGTCGGAGGCGTCGATGTGGGTCACCGCCCGGCGGACGGCGGTCGAGCCGCAGGCGTGGGTCATGATCACGAGGGGCACCACGCCGTCGGCGGCCGGCGCGCCGCCCTGTCGCGCCGCCGGCGAGTGCTGAATCACCGAGGCGATCGAGACGCCGTGCTCGCCGAGGATGCCCGTCACCCGCGCGAGCACGCCGGGCCGGTCCACGACGTGCACGCGGAGGAAGTGGCGCTCCAGAAATTCGGCCCCCATGATCCGCTGCGGGCTCTCCACGTCGAGCACACCGGTCGTGCGGAAGGTGATCGCCGCCCGGCCCACGACGGTGTCGATGATGTCGGCCACGACGGCCGATGCGGTCGGCATCTGGCCGGCGCCCAGGCCGTGGAAGAACATCCGCCCCACGGCGTCGCCGACGATGCTCACGGCGTTGTAGGCGCCCCGCGTCTCCGCCAGCGGCGTGCCGATGCGAACCAGCGCCGGGGCCACCCGCAGCGCCAGCCGGCCGTCGACGGTGCGGCTGGCCACGGCCACGAGCCGGATGCGGTGGCCGAATTCGGCGGCGCAGGCGATCAGGCCGCTGTCGAGGTGCTCGATGCCGGTCCGCGGGATGTCGGCCCAGGGCACCCACGTGCCGAAGGCGAGGTGGGCGAGGATCGCCAGTTTCTGCGTGGCGTCGGTGCCGTCCACGTCCATGGCGGGGTCGGCCTCGGCGTAGCCCTTGGCCTGCGCGAGCGCGAGCACCTCGGCGTAGTCGGCGCCGTCCTCCTCCATCTTCGAGAGGATGAAGTTGCTCGTGCCGTTCAAGATGCCGCGGATGCTCTCGATGCGGTTGGCGGCCAGGCACTCGGCGATCGCCGCCACGATCGGGATGCCGCCGGCCACGGCCGCCTCGAAGGCGATCGACCGGCCGTGGCGGCGGGCCAGGTCGAAGAGCTCCGGGCCATGCTCGGCCAAGTGCGCGTTGTTGGCGGTGACGCTGTCCTTGCCGTGCTCGAGGAGCTCGATCATCATCGACCGCGCCGGCTCGAGGCCGCCGACGAGCAGCGCCGCGACGGAGATCGACGGATCGCGGGAGATGTCGCGGACGTCGGTCGTCACGCGGCCCGGGGCGAGCGCGAGCCCGCGGTCGCGACGTGCGTCGCGGCACACGGCTCGCTCGACCACGATCGGCCGGCCCGCCTGCCGCGAGATGTGGTCGGCCGACTCGCCGAGCAGGCGGACCACGCCCGAGCCGACGGTGCCGAGGCCGACGATGCCGACGCGGACGGGTTCGCTCATGGGTGCCTCATGCTCCTCATGGCGTCGATCCTAATGAGGCCCGGCCGCGGCCGAAAGCGCGCGTCGCGGGGCCGCCGCCGCGGCGACGGCCCGGTCGTGCCGGCCGTGCGGGTCGTATGACGCGGCGCGAGGCCGCGGACGGCTACCATGCCGCTCATGCCAGCGTCGCCTCCAGCCCTGCA
>JBJTIV010000294.1:0-4325 GCA_046095145.1 Planctomycetaceae bacterium | reverse complement strand
GGGCGTCTTGCCGTGGTGGCAGCAGGGCTCGAGCGTGACGACGAGCGTTCCGCCGCGGGCCCGCTCGCCGGCCGTCGCGAGCGCCGCGACCTCCGCATGCGGTCCGCCGCACCGCTCGTGCCACCCTTCGGCCACGACCTCACCGGCGGCCGAGAGCACGACGGCGCCCACCATCGGGTTGGGCTCCACGAGTCCTTCGCCCCGCCTCGCGATCGCGAGAGCCCGCCGCATCGCGGTGGTCTCGGCGTCACCCCAGGCACGCGGCGGCACGACGTCGGTGGACACTCACGGTAGGATACCGTTCGCAACAGCCTCCGTATCTATCCAAGCCGAGACGCTCCGTCCGAGACGCCCATGGCCATCGCCCCCGGCGCGACGTCCCTCCACGATCGGTGCCGCCGCATGGCCGAGCGGGCCCGGCGGGCCGCGACCGACCTGGCGGGCGTGTCCGGGGCCCGCAAGGCCGCGGCGCTGCGGGCGGCCGCCGACCGGATTCGTGCCGACGCCGCCGAGATCCTCGCCGCCAACGCCCGCGACGTGGCGGCCGCACCCTCGTTCGGCCTGTCGCCGGCCGCCATCGACCGGCTGCTGCTCGACGCGCGGCGGGTGGATGGCATCGCCGCCGGCGTCGAGGCCGTGGCCGGCCTGCCCGATCCCGGGGGCGAGGTGATCGAGGAGGTCACGCGGCCCAACGGGCTCGTCGTGCGGAAGGTGCGGGTGCCGCTCGGCGTGGTGTTCTTCATCTACGAGTCGCGGCCCAACGTCACGGCCGACGCCGCGGCCGTGGCCGTCGCCGCCGGCAACGCGATCATCCTCCGGGGCGGCAAGGAGGCGGCCCATTCCAGCGCGCGGATCGTGGAGAGCGTGCGCGAGGCGTTCGCGGCCGCGGGCCTCCCGGCCGACTGCGTGCAGCTCGTCGACACGCCCGACCGCGAGGCGGTGGGCGAGTTCCTGAAGCTGGACGACCTCGTCGACATCGCGATCCCGCGGGGCGGCGAGGCCCTCATCCGCCGGGTCTGCGCCGAGGCCCGCATGCCCGTGCTCAAGCACTTCACCGGGAACTGCCACGTCTACGTCGACCGTGCCGCCGATCTGGCGATGGCCGAGGCGATCACGGTGAACTCCAAGTGCCAGCGGATGGGAGTCTGCAACGCCGCCGAGTCGCTGCTCGTGCACCGCGAGGTCGCCGGCGCCTTCCTGCCGCGGATCGCCACGGCACTGGCCGGACGGGGCGTGGAGATCGTGGGCGACGCGGCCACGCGGGCGCTCGTGCCGGCCGCGGGCCCGGCGACGGAGGCCGACTGGGCGACCGAGTACCAGGGGCCGAAGATCTCGGTGGCCGTGGTGGACTCCCTCGACGCGGCGATCGACCACGTGAACCGCCATGGTTCGCGACACACCGACGCGATCGTCACGGCCGACGCCGCGGCCGCCGACCGGTTCACGGCCCGCGTGGACACGGCCGTGGCCGTGGTGAACGCGAGCACGCGGTTCAACGACGGGGGCGAACTGGGGCTGGGGGCTGAGATCGGCATCTCCACCGACAAGCTCCACGCCCGCGGCCCCTGCGGCACGCGCGAGCTGACGACCTACAAGTACGTCGTCACGGGGACGGGACAGGTGCGGACATGATGCGGGTCGCTCGATGACGTGGAACGCGGGGAATCCAATGGCGGACACGAAAGGCGGGTTGTGCGCGCAGGTGTCGGTGTGTCCGCGTTCCTCATATGAGGTCATTCAGGGAGGGGTTGCCCGTGCCGTGTCGCCGGCGTTGCTGGCCAGCGGAGCCACGGATGGCGGAGCGCAGACAGCATCGAGTGAGCGGAGGCCAGGATGGCCGCAGCGAACGTCCGGCCGACATGGCATGGGCAACCCCGACCCACGACAGAGTTCGTCACTTGCAACAACAAACACGGCCGCATGTTTGTGGCTTCTCCTGGTCGTCTCGTGGAGCCTGTTCCTCATGTCACCGCACTCATCCGCCGCCGAACCCGAGGATCCGTATCTCTGGCTCGAGGACGTGACGGGCGAGAAGCCGCTGCAGTGGGTGAAGGAGCGGAACGCAGAGAGCCTGGCGACGCTCGCCGAGTCGCCGGGCTTCCAGGCGCTCGAACAGCGGCTGCTGTCGATCCTCGACTCTCGGGACAAGATCCCCTTGGTCGCGAAGATCGGCGACCGCTACTACAACTTCTGGCGCGACGCGGCGAATCCGAAGGGGGTGTGGCGGCGGGCCACGCTCGAGGAGTATCGCAAGCCCGAGCCCGCCTGGGAGACCGTGCTCGACGTCGACGCCCTGGCCACGGCCGAGAAGGAGAACTGGGTCTGGCACGGCGCCGAGGTGCTCGAGCCCGAGGACCGGCTCGTGCTCGTGTCGCTGTCGCGCGGGGGGGCCGACGCGGAGGTGGTCCGCGAGTTCGACCTCGAGACCAAGGCCTTCGTGCCCGGAGGCTTCACGCTGCCGGAGGCCAAGAGCCGCGTCGCCTGGAAGGATCGCGACACGCTGTTCGTGGCCACCGACTTCGGGCCCGGCTCGCTGACGGCCTCGGGCTATCCCCGCACCGTCCGCGAGTGGCGGCGGGGCACGCCGCTGGCCGACGCCGTCATGGTCTTCGAGGGCAAGCCCGACGACATGTCGGTCGAGGCGCGGCGCTACCTCACGCCCGGCTTTGAGCGGGACTTCGTCACCCGGCAGGTCACGTTCTGGGAAAGCGAGCTGTTCCTCGTGCGCGACGGGAAGCTCGTGAAGATCGCCAAGCCCGACGACGCCAACGCGGCCGTGCACCGCGAGTGGCTGCTCATCGAGCTGCGGTCGCCGTGGGAGGTGGGAGGCACGGTGCATCCGGCCGGAAGCCTGCTCGCTGCCGATTTCGAGCGCTTCCTGGCCGGGGACCGCACGCTGCATGCCGTGTTCACGCCACAGGAGCGGGTGTCGCTCGCGGGCTTCTCGGGCACGCGAAACCATCTGCTCGTCGCCACGCTCGACAACGTCCGCGGCCGGGTGGCCGCCGCCACGTTCCGCGACGGCGCGTGGAGGCACGAACCGCTGCGGGGCGTGCCGGAGTGCGGCACGGCCACGGCAGTGCCTGTCGATGAACTCGAGGGTGACGAATACTTCATGGTCACGGCGAGCTCGCTCCAGCCGTCGACGCTGGCACTGGGCGCCGGGGGGGGTGGGCAGCCGGTGGAACTGAAGCGGTCCCCGGCCTTCTTCGACGCCGCCGGCCTCGCGATCACGCAGCACGAGGTGGTGTCGGCGGACGGCACGCGCGTGCCCTACTTCCAGATCGGCCCGGCCGACCTGCCCGCCGACGGCTCGACGCCCACGCTGCTGTACGGCTACGGCGGCTTCGAGATCCCGCTCGTGCCCGACTACGCGGCGCTCGTCGGCGCGGCCTGGCTCGAGCGGGGCCACGTGTTCGTGATCGCCAACATCCGCGGCGGGGGCGAGTTCGGCCCGGCCTGGCACCAGGCGGCGCTCAAGCAGAAGCGGCCGCGGGCCTACGAGGACTTCATCGCCGTCGCCGAGGACCTCGTCAGGCGGAAGGTCACCACGCCGGAGCGGCTGGGCATCAAGGGGGGCAGCAACGGCGGTCTGCACGTGGGCAACATCGACTGCATGCGGCCCGACCTGGTGGGGGCCGAGGTCTGCCAGGTGCCGCTGCTCGACACGCGTCGCTTCAACACGCTGCTCGCGGGCGCGAGCTGGATGGGTGAGTATGGCGATCCGGACGTGCCCGAGCAGTGGGCCTTCATCCGCGGGTTCTCGCCGTATCACACCGTGGCCGCGGACCGCACCTACCCGCCGCTGCTCATCACGACGAGCACCCGCGACGACCGCGTGCATCCGGGCCACGCCCGGAAGATGACGGCCCGGCTGCGTGAATACGGCAAGCCGGTGCTGTACTACGAGAACATCGAGGGGGGGCACGGCGGCGCCGCCGACAACCGCCAGAAGGCATTCATGGAGGCGCTCGGCTACACGTTCCTCGAGCAGGAACTCGTCGGGAAGTGATGCGGCGCATCCGGCGGGCCACCCGCATTCCCCGCGCTGGCGCTTGGGGCTTCCGGACAACGAATCGAGCGAGGGGTGGCTCGTGCCCCGGGCGCCGGCATCGGCGGCCAGCGCAGCCATGGATGGCGGAGCGCCGACGCCTCCGAGCGAGCGAAGGCCCGGAGGGCCGAAGTGAACGTCCGGCGATGGGGCATGAGCCACCCCTCGCTCGATTCGTTGTCCGGAAGCCCCAAGCGCCAGCGCGGGGAATGCGGGTGGCCCGCCGGATGCGCCGCATCACTTCCCGACGAGTTCCTGCTCGAGGAACGTGTAG
>JBJTIV010000293.1:0-2094 GCA_046095145.1 Planctomycetaceae bacterium | reverse complement strand
GCGGGGAGCGGGGAGCCGCTGCCGCCCCGGCGGACGTGGTGGCCCGGATTCAGACGGCCCGCGGAACCCGAACCGCCACCCGCCCCGCCGCCGGCCCCGAACGACATCACGGCGGAGGCGCTCGCCGACGCCCTCGCCCGGTCGCCCACGCCGGAGGCACTCCGGTCCCTCGTCGACGTCTCGCGCCGCTGGTTCGGCTGGTTCACCCGGCACCCGTCGCGGGCCTTCGAGTATCCGTGGGTCGCGGAGCGTGCCGGCCGGCTGCGTTCCGGGCACGTGGTGGACGTGGGAGCCGGTATTTCGCCCGTTCCGCTCTACCTCACCCTGCATGGCCTCCGGGTGACGACGGTTGACAACTCCGATCTCATCCGCGATCCGGCGGCAGGGACGAGCGACTGGAACGAGTGGGGCTTCCTCGACTACGCCACGCTCCAGCCGGCGATCCGCTCGGTCCACGGGGACGCGGCCGATCTCGACCTGCCGAACGGCTCGTGCGCGGCCGTCTTCTCGATCAGCGTCCTCGAGCACGTCCCGGCGGCAACACGCAGACGGATGTGGCCTCGTTTCGCCGAATGGCTGGCACCCGGCGGTCTCCTGCTGCTCACGGTCGACCTCATGCCCGGCACCGAACACCTCTGGAATCGCGCTGCCGGCCGGGAGGTCGAGTCGTTGGACGTGCACGGCGACCTCGACGCGCTGACCGTCGAACTGGCCGCGGTCGGCCTCGTGCCGGCAGAGCGGGTCGATCTCGGCGGGCTGCCCGGCATGCGGACGGACGTCACCATGCTCGAGTTCACGAAGGTCGACTCGCGCCCCCGGCATTGATGAAACGACCGGCGGGTTCGACTCGTCATCCCGCGCAGGCCGGCCACGGCCCAGACGTCGTGCCCGAGGCAGGCGCAGGACACCACCAGAGCCGTGCCGCCGACGTCACAGCGGAAACGACGGCGTTCCGAACCTCAAGGACTGTGGCTTCTCGCGCGGCCGCTTCTCGACGACGAGCATGCTGTCGTAGTAGTGCAGGCCGTGCGCGCTGCGGGTGAAACCGTCCACCACGAAGTTCTCTTCCTGGGAATGCCATGCATGCAGCCTGTCGATCAACGCCTTGGAGTACTCGATGAAGGTCCCCGGCCGCCCGCAGCCGCCCTGATAGGCAGGACGATAGCTCGTCAGCAGATCTTCGACGACAAAGACTCCCGTCGGGGACACGGCGGGGTACAGCTCCTCGAAGGTGATGATCTGCTGGTGCATCTGGTGGCCGCCATCGTCCAGCACGATGTCAAAGGGCCCGAACTCCCGGATCAAGTCGCCGAGGAAAGCCCTGTCGGCCTGGTCCCCGATCCGCACGTGCACGCGGTCCTCCTCGAGCGTCTTGCAGCGCGGACTGATGTCGGCGCCGATGATGGTGGCCCGATCGCCGAAGTAATGCTTCCACATCTGCAGCGAGCCGCCGTGATACACCCCGAACTCGAGAACCCGCATCTCGGTGCCGCGGAACCGCTGGAAGTGGTGGTGGTAGACGGGGAAGTAGTGCTGCCATTTGTGAATCAGCCGGCCGGGGTTGTCGCTGAAGTACCGGTAGAGCGGATTCCCCTCGAGGTCGTGATCGAGCATCGCGCATCTCGAACGCCGGGTCCCCTCGCCATCACGGACGTGGCGGGGCCTGCCCACCCCGCTGCGGCGCGCGTGTCCACGGGACACGCGTTCGCCCGCTGCTCGCGGAGCCGGTCGCGGATTGTCATCGGGCCGGTCATGTGCGGACAAGTCCGATCGGATCGCGGCTCGGGTGCAACCCGGACCGGGAACCCCGCCCGCGCGCCCGCGAGCGTCCTGCCGGCATGCCGCCGAGGGCCCGCCGTCCCGGCGGCCGATGCGGGGCCTGTTTTCAGCGGGTAAGTCGTCTGGCGACGGCCGGCTGGTCTGGGGTACCACCCCGGTCCGGTGCGGTGCCTCCGGCGTGCCCTGCCGGAGCGTGGGCGAAGGGTGCCGATGAAGACGTCGAAGAAACTGAAGCGCGAGGTGCTCCGCATCTGGCACCAGGCTGTCGGACTCGCCACCGCGGCGCCGCGGAGCCTGCGGCCGATCGCCGCGCTC
>JBJTIV010000292.1:0-3552 GCA_046095145.1 Planctomycetaceae bacterium | reverse complement strand
GGTCGACGATCGCGTCGGCCACTTCGAGCTGGATCATGATTTCGACGCTGCCGGAGAGCTCCACGAAGTGGGCCTCCACGCCACGCTTGGCGAGCCAGTCGCGCGTGATGCGCGGGAAGCTCGTGGCGATGCGCTGGCCGGCCAGTTGGCGGGCGTCGGCGACGGTGGAATCTTCCGCCACGCAGAGGGCGAGCCGGCACGAGCCGATGCCGAGGTCGAGGCGGTGAACGAGGTCGGCGCCGCTCTCCGCGACGAGGTCGGCTCCCGTCACGCCGAGGTCGATCGCACCTTCGGCGCAGAGCACCGGGATGTCGTCGGTGCGCAGGAACGTGATCTCCACGGGCATGTCGCGGCAACGGGCGAAGAGGCTGCGCTCCGGCCGGCGGAACGTGAGGCCCGCCTCGTTGAGCAGCTGCGCCGAGATCTCGGCGAGCCGTCCCTTGCTCGGCACGCCGATGCGGAGGAGGCGGCCGGTGGATGCGGGCGTCATGCCTGGGCTCCCTTCTGCGTTCGGGCGGCTTTTTCATCGAGCCCCGACACGCCGAATCGCCGGGCAAGCTCGTCTTCCACGCGGGCGAGCGAGACGCCCCGGCAGGCGAGCAGCACGAGCGTGTGGTAGACGAGGTCGGCGGCCTCCGCCACCACGCGGTCGTCGGGCTCGGCGGCCGCGGCCCGCACGAGCTCGTCCGCTTCCTCGCGGACCTTGGCCCCGACGGCATCCACGCCGCCGGCCAGCAGCCGGCTCGTGTAGGATCGGTCGGGAGAGTCCCCCTGGCGCGAGGCGATCACGCCCTCGAGCGCTTCGAGGACGTCGCCGGGGCGGCGTGACGATGACGCAGGATCAGGCACGGCAGTCTCGAGCCGGAGAGGCGGCGGGGGGCGGCCCGGAACCGGTCCGGCCGCCGGGCGCGGGGCCCTCAACTCTAGCACGCGCCCCGATCGCGCCCGACGGGCCCGGCGCCGCGGCCGCCGGCGGGCCGTCCGCGGGCCCGCGGCCCGCGCTCGGCCCGGACTGCTGGTGCCTCTCGGGCCCCACGGCCTCGGGCAAGACGGCCCGGGCCCTCGACATGGCCGGCGACCTCGGTGCCGAGATCGTGAGCGTGGATTCGATGGCCGTGTATCGCGGTCTCGACGTGGGCACCGCCAAGCCCACCGCGCTCGAGCGGCGCGCGGTGCCACACCACCTGATCGACGTCGTCTCAGCGGCGGAGACCTACAGCGTGGCCCGCTGGCTGGCCGATGCGGCGGCGGCGGTCGCCGACTGCCGGTCGCGGGGCCGGCGGATCCTGTTCGTGGGGGGCACGCCGCTCTACCGGCGGGCGCTGCGCGACGGCCTCGCCCCGCTGCCCGCTGCCGACCCCGCGCGCCGCGCGGCCCTGGCGGCCGAGGCCGAGCGGCTCGGCGTCGCGGCGCTTCACCACCGGCTCGCGGCGATCGACCCGCCGGCGGCCGCGCGCATCCACCCCCACGACCTCAAGCGGGTCGTGCGGGCGCTCGAGGTGGCCGACGCCCCGGGCCGGCCCCTGTCGGCCGCCTTCGCGCCGCAGCCGCATCCGGTGTTCGAGACGCAGTTCCTCGTCCTCGACCTGCCGCGGGCCGAGCTCCACGACCGCATCGACCGCCGCGTGGAGCGGATGTTCTCCGGCGGCCTGGTGGAGGAGACGCAGGCGGCGCTTGCCGCGGCCGGCGGCATCGGTCCCACGGCCCGGCAGGCGGCCGGCTACGCCGAGGCGATCGACCTCATCGAGGGCCGGATCGACCGCGCCGAGGCGATCCGGCGCACGCAGGCCCGCACCCGGCAGCTGGCGAAGCGGCAGCTCACCTGGCTGCGGAGCTTCAAGGCCGCCCGCTGGATACCCGCCTGAATCGGCCCGATGCGGAAACCGGGAACGAGAGGGCGGGGGAATCGGTGCGAGGATCGCGAGCCTTCGGCCGGTCGCGGCCCCGGCGAGCGAACTCGTGCCGTTCGCCCGCCCGGACCAACCCGCACGAGCGTGCCCATCCTGTCCCGCGAGCGGGACAGCGGCATTGCTAGCACGCGCTGTGCTAGCACCGCATGTTGTGGTCGCCGCGCCGCCGCCCCACAAAATCGGAAACCTGCTTGTTTCCGACCCGTGGCGGCACCATGTTCCGCCCAGTCGCGACCGCGACCGTGGCTCTTCATGGATGAAGAGCCGGCTCATCACGGCATCGTCAGGAGGACCCATGGCCGCCAAGCCCCTCATCGGCATCAACACCGACTACCGCGCCACCCGCAAGGAGCACGCCGCGCTGTCGTTCGTGGCCGCCGGTTACTACGACGGCATCATCGCCTCCGGGGGCATCCCGGTGATCCTCCCGCCGCTCATCGAGGAGGACGACGTCGTCCGCCTGCTCGACCTGCTCGACGGCGTGGTGCTCGTGGGGGGCGCCGACCTCGACCCGCGGCGCGACGGCTACATGCCGCATCCCGCCGTGCGGCCCATGGACACCCGCCGCGAGGACTTCGACCGCCTGCTCGCCAAGCACATCTGCGCCCGCCACATGCCCGTGCTCGGCATCGGCGCCGGCATGCAGCTGCTCAACATCACCGAGGGAGGCACGCTGTTCCTCCACATCCCCGAGGATCTCCCCAAGGCGATCCCCCACAAGGATCCGACCGACCTGGCCCACCGCCACGCGCTGGTCGTGGAGCCCGGCACCGCCATGGAGCGGGTCTACGGCGACGGCGAGATCCGCGTGAACAGCATGCACCACATGGCGATCGACGACGTCGCCGCGAGCTTCAAGGTCACGGCCCGCGCGCCGGACGGCGTGGTCGAGGCGCTCGAGAGCGCGATGGAGAACTGGACGATGATCGGCGTGCAGTTCCACCCGGAGGCCGAGACCGCCTCGGCCCTCGACGTGAAGATCTTCGAGGAGTTCGTGATCGGCATCACGGGCGAGCAGCCGGCGGTAAAGCTGGTGGCGTGACAAGCGCTCCAGGGCCTTTTGCACCGACGCCCGACCGGGCTTCCTGCCCGGCGTGTTGAGTCATCCGTGCGCCCAACCCGGCTTCAGGGAGTCTCACACCCCATCGCCGGACGTTCGCGGTGGTCATCGTGACCACCGCTCGCTCGATGCTGCCTGCGCTCCCGGCATCCATGCCTCCGCTGGTCAGCAACGCCGGCTCACGGGGTGTGAGCCTCCCCTCGCCTGGCCCGTCACGGCGGAGGAAGGCACGGGACTGCCCATCCCCTCGAGACGGCGTAGACGGCAAGCGAAGCCCGGAGGGCGAGAGCGCAGACGTCTCCGAGCGAGCGAAGGTCAGGATGACCGCAGCTAGCGTCCGGCGAGAGGGTGTGGGCAGCCCCGTGCCCGTTGGGCGAGTGGACTCGGCACCAGCAAGCCACCGCGGGCTCGCGTCACCCGGGCCAGCGCAGGACGTAGACATCGATCTCCGGCCCGCTGGTCGCGCCCTGCGGCCGGCGGGCGGGTCTGCGGGTGACGGCCAGGCCGGCGGCGCGGGCGGCCGGCTCGAACTCCACGGCCCGGGCGCGGCCCGGGTCGGCCACCCAGGCCTCGCCATGGGGG
>JBJTIV010000291.1:0-25623 GCA_046095145.1 Planctomycetaceae bacterium | reverse complement strand
CGGCGGGCGTCGCCGCCGGGTCGACGGGCATCGTGAGGCCGGCCCGGGCGAGCAACGCCGCCGCCGCGGCCGCGCCGTTGCCAGTGTTCGCCGTCCCACCCGCACCGCCCGGTGGCCGGCCGCGAGCGGGGGCGTCGCCAGCCCCGGCCCGTCCATTCGTCGTGGCCTTCCCGTGGCCCTCGGCCAGCCCGCTCGCCGTCGTGGCGGCGGGCTTGCGCTCGGTTTCCGTGTCGCCGCTCCCCGCGGCGGCCTCCCCGCCGCCGCCGTCACCATGCCCGCCGGGCCGATTGGCCTCGCGATAGCCCGGGATGAATTCCGTACCCAGCCAGCGGAAGAGATAGTCGATCAGGCTCTTCGCCACCGGGATGTCGGGGTTCTTCGTATAGCCCCATGGCTCGAAGCGGGTGTGCGAGAACTTCTTCACGTACACCTCGAGCGGCACGCCGTACTGCAGGCTCATCGACACGCTCGTGCCGAAGGCGTCCATGAGGCCGCCGATCGTGCTGCCCTCCTTGGCCATGGTGATGAACAACTCGCCCGGGCGGCCGTCGTCGTAGAGGCCCACGGTGATGTAGCCCTCGTGGCCGCCCACGTTGAACTTGTGCGTCACGCTCCGCCGGGTGTCGGGGAGCCGCTCGCGACGCGGGGCCACCGTCACCTTGGCCGCCGCCTTGTCGCCCTCGGTGCTCGTATTGAGCGGCTGGCTCTCCTTCGAACCGTCGCGGTAGATGGCCAGCGCCTTGAGCCCCAGCCGCCAGCCCTCCATGTAGGCGCCGGCGATGTCGGCCGGCGTGGTCTCCCGCGGCATGTTCACCGTCTTCGAGATGGCCCCGGAGATGAACGGCTGCGCGGCCGCCATCATCTTCACGTGGGCCTGCCAGGCGATGCTCCGCTGCCCGAGTCGCGGCTTGAACGCACAGTCGAACACCGACAGGTGGTCCGACTTGAGACCCGGTGCTCCCTCGATCGTGTCGTTCGTGTCGATGAAGGCCAGGATCCCCTCCACCGCCGGCTCGTCGTAGCCCAGCGTGCGCAGCGCCAGCGGCACGGTCTGGTTGACGATCTTCAGCATGCCGCCACCGGCGAGCTGCTTGTATTTCACCAGCGCGATGTCGGGCTCGATGCCGGTCGTGTCGCAGTCCATGAGGAACGAGATCGTGCCGGTGGGCGCGAGCACCGTGGCCTGGGCGTTGCGGTAGCCGTGCCGCCGGCCGCCGGAGAGCACCTCGTCCCAGACGGTCCGGGCCGCGTCGTGGAGATACCGCGGGCACGAGGGATCGATCCTCTCGACCGCGTCGCGGTGCATCTGCATGACGGAAAGCATCGGCTCGCGGTTGGCTGCGAAACCCTCGAACGGCCCGACCGCGGCGGCGAGTTCGGCGCTCGTGCGATTCGCGGCACCGTGGAGGATCGCGGTGATCGCGCCGCACAGGCCCCGGCCGGCATCGCTGTCGTAGGCCAGGCCGTCGGCCATGAGCAGGCTGCCGAGGTTCGAGTAGCCCAGACCCAGCGGCCTGTAGAGGTGGCTGTTGCGGGCGATCTTCGGCGTCGGGTAGCTGGCGTGGTCGACGAGGATCTCCTGCGCCACGAAGAAGATCCGGCAGGCCGCGGCGAACCGCTCGACGTCGAAGACGCCGTCGGGCTTGCGGAACTTCATCAGGTTGATGCTGGCCAGGTTGCAGGCGGTGTCGTCGAGGAACATGTACTCGGAGCACGGATTGGAGGCGTTGATCCGGCCGGAGTTGGGGCAGGTGTGCCAGCGGTTGATGGTGGTGTCGTACTGCACGCCCGGGTCGCCGCACTGCCAGGCGCACTCCGCCATCCGGTTCATCACCTCGCGGGCCTTGAAGCTCGGGCCGGCCTTCGCCGGGTCGGTGACCCAGCGTGTGGTCCAGGTGTCGTCGCGGTCGGCCGCCTCCATGAAGTCGTCGGTGAGGCGGACGGAGAGGTTGGCGTTCTGGAACAGGATCGAGGCGTAGGCCTCGCCGTTGAAGTTGGCGTCGTAGCCCCCCTTCTCGATGAGCACCCGGGCCTTCTTCTCCTCCTTCGCCTTGCACTCGATGAATTCCATGATGTCGGGATGCGTGACCTTCAACGACTGCATCTTGGCGGCGCGACGGGTCTTGCCGCCGCTCTTCACCACCGCGGCCACCTGGTCGTACACCCGCATGAAGGAGAGCGGGCCCGACGGCTTGCCGCCGCCGGCGAGCCGCTCCCGCTGGCTGCGGAGCGTGGACAGGTCGGTGCCGGTGCCGGAGCCGAACTTGAAGAGCATCGCCTCGCTCCGCGCGAGGTCCATGATGTCCTCCATGGTGTCCTTCACGCTCTGGATGAAGCAGGCGCTGCCCTGCGGATACTCGTAGGGGTTGTCGGGCATCACGACGTCGCGCGTGGCCTCGTTCCAGCGCCAGTTGCAGGGGGCGCCCTTGACGCCGTACTGGTGGTAGAGGCCGACGTTGAACCACACCGGCGAGTTGAACGCCCCGTGCTGGTGGATGCAGAGCCAGGCCAGGTCGCGGTAGAAGTTCTCGCCGTCCTGCTTGGTCTTGAAGTAGCCGTCCTTGGTGCCCCAGTCGGCGATCGTCCGCGCGACGCGGTGGACCAGCTGCTTCACCGAATGCTCGCGCTCGGGCGTGTGGATCTCGCCGTAGAAGTACTTGCTCACCACGACGTTCGTGGCCAACTGGCTCCAGGCCGCGGGAATCTCGCAGGCCGGCTGCTCGAAGAGCACCTTCCCGTCCTCACCCTTGATGGCGGCGGTGCGCAGCTCCCACTCGGTCGTGTCGAAGGGACTCTCGACGTCGGTCGGGCAGAACGTGGGGCGGACGTCGAGGGCCGTCCGACCGGCGGGAGCCTGCGCGGGGGTCGCGGGGGCCTGGGCGGTGCCGCCGAGCGTGGAGGACGGGTCGAACGCGGCCATGGGGAGCTCCTTGCGGCGAAAGTGTCGAGTCCGGAAAGTATACTTCCGTATAGTCTGTCAACAAGCCAGATCGGCAGGCGGGCAGGCGGATGTTGAATCGTTCGGCGGGCCCATGGAGCGGGCAACCGCGGCGGACGGCAAAGCAGCTCCTTCTGCGTGCGATCGCAAGATGTTGGGGCCGTCTGACCGTCGACCCCTGCCTGTTGGCCGGGGCGTGAATGTATCGCGGGTCCCGGGGGCGTCAAGCGGCATCGCCCGGGGCGTCGGAACGGGCCGAAAAAGCATCTTCGGACGGCCCCGGGCGCCAGCGGCGGCTGATGGCACGAACAGCCCTCCGGGGGGGGTTGGCAGAACCGCTCGCCTGCGGTTGATGCCACCGCGAGAATGGTGACGTCGATCCGCATCGCACCCCTGTCGGCCGCACCCGAATCCTTCCCTCCCGGAGGTCACGCCGTGACGCACCTACCGCCGCTCCATCGTCCGCTCGACGGCATCCGTATCCTCGTGCTCGTGGGCGACGCCTACGAGGATCTCGAGCTCTGGTATCCGAAACTGCGGCTCGAGGAGGCCGGCGGCCATGTCACGCTGGCCGGCACGATGCAGGGCCGCACCTACTCTGGCAAGCACGGCTACCCGTGCACGAGCGACGCGGCGCTCGGCGACATGGAGGCGGACGACTTCCACGGCATCGTCATCCCGGGCGGCTGGATGCCCGACGCGCTGCGCCGCGACGAGAAGGTGCTCGACCTCGTGCGCGACTTTTCCGCGCACGGCAAGCTCGTGGCCGCGATCTGCCATGGCGGCTGGATCCCGATCTCCGCGGGCGTCTACCGGGGCGTGCGGGTGACGGGCAGCCCGGGCATCAAGGACGACCTCGTGAACGCGGGCGCCGTCTGGGAGGACACGCCGGTGGTGGTGGACCGCCACTTCGTATCGAGCCGCAAGCCGGCCGACCTCCCGGCCGTCATCGCCGCGATCATCGACCACCTCGCCGGCGTCGCGGCGGAGTGAGCGCCGGTCTGTGCGCCACAGCAGGATCAACTCGCACCCTCCCAAGCCGCTCAGCTGAGGGCCGGTACGAGTTGCCTTCGCTCCCGAGAACGTGTTGACGAGGCTCGGGGCTGCCGACTGCCCTGAGAGCCGGCGCACTTCAATACCACAGTCCAGCGCGCACCAAGAACGTGTCGCTCGGGCGGTAGGCCGCCGTGTCGGTGATGTAGTACTCGACGAGCCGGCCGGTCACCCAGCCGGTCTCGAGTCGCCAGCTGGCGCCGAGCTTCGCCGGCCGGCGCTCCCAGCCGGCGAGCAGCCGGTAGTCGTGGTAGACGACCACGTCGTTGGCACCGCTGTCGCGCCGCACCGCCCACTGGTTGCCGCCGAACTCGCCGGCCAGATAGACCCACTGCGCCGCCCGGTCGCTCGCGGCCACCCGCCAGGCGAACCGCGGCCTCGGAAAGACGAACTCGTGCCGCTGGTCGTCGCTGGGCGTCCAGATCAGGCCACCGGCGGGCAGGATGTTGACGTCGTAGCGGTCGAGGTAGATCGCGCCCACCGCCAGCCGGAGGTTCTCGCTCCAGTCCCACGCGCCGAAGCCGTGGCCGGTGATGCGGAAAGCCTGCGCCGTGTCGTTGACGAAGTCGCTGTACCAGCCGGGAGCCACGGCAAGGTCGACGCCGTACCGCGCGCCGATCTTCCGCATCCACCGCGCCTGCAGCCAGGATTCGTAGAGCTGGGACGGCAGGCCGGGGCCCGTGGGGCCGGGCTCCTCGTCGACGAGCGTGGTGCCGAAGCCGGGCGTGAGCAGCAGCGGCGAATTCACCGTCGGTGCCGGCATGCCGATGGTCAGCGACGTGTCGAGTGTCGTCAGGCCGAGTCCGTCGGCGCCGAGCCGAGGCAGCTCGGTGGCCGTGAAGATCGCCTGCTGGAGCGGCCCGGGCTTGGCCCCGGGCGGCAGCTTGCGGCCCGCGGGCGGTTCAAACTCCTGCCGCGGCTGACCCGGGGGCGCGAGGTCATCGGCCAGGAGCGGCTCGGAGAGGTCCTGCGGATCGCCGAGGGCGGCGAATCGGACCCGCGGAGCCGCCTCCGGCTCGACCGGCGGCAGCGGCACCACGGCGGCCTGCTCGGCGCGAACCGGCGGCGCGAGGAGCGCCAGGCCGAGCACGCAGGTCGCCAGTCGTGTCACGCGGTCACGTCACCTTTTTCGAATCCAACCTCCACTCCAACCGTACGGATCGCACGACGCGAGCCGCGCCCGGCCGGGGAACCCTCGGCGTTCCCCGCGACGGGCTCGAGTCGTGGGGCCAGGGACGGCCCGCCGGAGTGTGCTGAGTTCATGTGCCTTGGAGCCGTGCTCCGCACGGCGACCGTAAGCCGGAGTCGACGCGGGACGGCGACGACGGCGCGAAACATCAGTAGGCAAGCCCCAGGCGGAACATGATCGTGTCTGGCAGATCGACGGTCTGCGGCGGGCCGTCGACGTAGAACAGCTCCCGGTAGAAGACGTAGCCCACTTCCACGTTGCCCGCGAGACCGGTGGTGGACAGCGGCACGAACTCGGTGCCCAGGGCGATGCGGATGTCGTTGTAGTCGAAGGGCGTGATCATGTCGTAGTTCGACGTCTGCCGGCGGAACGTCCAGGCGCCGCCGCCGTATTCGCCCGACAGGTAGGCCCACCAGTTGTGGCGGCCGGTGTTGGCGTAGCGCCACGCGGCCCGCGGGGCGGGGAAGAAGATGTCGTAGCGCGAGTCGGCATTGGGGGTCCAGGTGGCGCCGACCGCGGGCAGGAGCTTCACCTGGTTGCGGTCGAGGTAGACGATGCCGGCCTTGGCCTGCCAGGTGGGGGTCATCTGCAGGGTGCCGATGGCGCGGCCCATGATGCGCCAGCTGTCCCACACGAGCACGTCCCAATTCGTGTAGATGCCGACACGCACGCCGAGCTCGGCGCCGAACAGGGGCGTGAAGCGGGGATTCCAGGCGGCGTCGATGAACACGTCGTACGTGTTCGGCGGCAGGTCGGCGAGCTGCGTGGCGGTGGTCTCGGGGCCATTCCAGAGCTGCAGCCCGAATCCCGGCGAGATGAGCAGGGGGGCGTGGTTCAGGTTCGCCGGCGAATTGTGGAAGAACGGCAGTGCGAAGGTGGCGGTCGTGTCGAGCTCGTTGACGCCGACGTTGAGGCCGTTGCCGTCGCCGAGCAGGTAGGCCCAGCTGCCGCGGATGCCCTGGTAGACGTGCATCGTCTGGGCGTAGGTCTGCTGGAACGTCGAGGGGGCCGCGGCGCCGGGGTTGGCCAGCGTGGCGGTGCCCTGCGTGGGCACCACCGGCGGCTGCGCGGTGGGATAGCCCGGGTAGCCGGGCTGGCCGGTCATCGCGGACGGCGCCCAGATCGACGGCGGGGCGGCGGCACCGGGGGGCGGCGCGAACACCTGCGGCGGCGCGTAGGGATCCCAGGCGGAGGGCGGCGGCGGAACCGCCTGCGCGATCCGGTCGAGCGACGAGGCCGCCGGGGGCGGCAGCTGCGCCGTCTGGGCGCGCGCGATCGCCGCCATGGCGACCACCGACACGAGCGCCGACGTGAGTCCCGATCGCATGATCGCGCACGCTCCACCCGCCACCGGCGCGCAGCCGCGCCGGCGGAGTTGCGCCGGTCCGGCTCCCGCGTCCGGAGACTCCCGGGCGGCGGGGGGTACCGCGCCCGGCGGCCGGGGGTCAAGGCGATGCGGCCCGCGCTGTCGACGCAGGAAAACACGGCGGCCTGCGGCGGTCTGCTAGAGTCGCGGCATGCCTGCGCCATCACCGCAGATTGCCCCCGACACCGCCCCGCTCGACGTGCCCCGCCTGGTGGAGGCCGGGTTCGCGACCGTCGTCCACCGGTCGGCGGTCGCCTCGACCATGGATGCGGCGCGGGCCCTGGCCGACGATCCCGCCACGCCCCTGCCGGCCGTGGTCGTGGCCGATCGTCAGGAGGCGGGCCGCGGCCGACGGGGGGCCGGCTGGGGGCACGCGGAGGGCGCGCGCGCGGCGAGCCTCGTGATCACGGGCGCCGCCGCGGGCCCGCCGCGGCCGACCTGGGCGCTGGCCTGCGGCGTGGCGCTCGCCGAGGCGCTGCGGGCGATCGAGCCGCAGGTCGCGGCGCTCGTGCGCTGGCCCAACGACGTCGAGGCCGCCGGCCGCAAGCTCGCCGGCATCCTCGTGGAGACGGCGGCCCACGGCCGCGCCGTGGTGGGCATCGGCGTCAACACCTCCGGCACGGCCGCCGCCGCGCCCGCCCCGATCCGCCACCGGGTGGGCACGCTGCCCGACCTCACGGGCCGCCCGTTCGACCGCACGGTGCTGCTGGCCGAGTTCCTCCCGCGGTGTGTGGAGCTCATCGCCGCGCTCGAGCGGGATCCGGAGGCGCTCCTGGATCGCTACCGGCCACTGTGCGCCCTCGACGGCACCGTGGTCACCGTGCACTCGGCCGCCGCGCGGCACGCCGGCGTGTGTCGCGGCATCGCCCGCTCGGGGGCGCTCGTGGTCGACACGCCGACGGGCCGCCGGGAATTCTCGTCGGGAAGCCTCGCCGATCCGGCCGACGTGTGGCCGGGGCCGGCCGGCTCCTAGACTGGGGCCGGCTCGACAGCACAGGAAACGCCATGCGGCACGCTCCGATCGACCCGGCCCTGTTCACCGCCAACCGCGGCCGGCTGGTCGCCCACCTGCCCCCGCGGTCGGTGGCCATCGTGCACGCCGCCGATCGGATGCCCGCCACCGGCGACGGCACGCTCCGCTACCACCCCGCCGGCGACCTGTTCTGGCTCACCGGCATCGAGCAGGAGGAGAGCGTGCTCGTCCTCGCGCCGCAGGCGATCGACCCCGCCGCCCGCGAGATGCTCTTCATCCGGCAGCCCGACGAACACACGGCCCGCTGGGACGGCGCGGGGCTCGCGCCGGATGCCGCCCGGGCGGTCTCGGGCGTGGCGCGGGTGCGCTGGCTCTCCGAACTGCCGGGGGCGCTGCACGCGCTTTTCTGCGAGAGCGACGCGGTGTTCCTCAACGCCAACGAGCACGAGCGGGCGGCCACAGAGGTCGAGTCCCGCGACGAGCGGCTGGCACGGCGGCTCCTCGACCGCTATCCCCTGCACCGCCACGAGCGGCTGGCGCCGCTCGTGCGGCGGCTGCGGGCGGTGAAGTCGCCGGCCGAAGTGGACCTGATCCGCGAGGCCGTGGCGATCACGGCGGCCGGCCTCGACCGGGTGCTCGAGGCCCTGCGACCGGGCGTGATGGAGTACGAGCTCGAGGCGGAACTCGCCCGGGAGTTCACGCGCCGGCGCGCCAGGATGGCGTTCGATCCGATCATCGCCGCGGGTCCCAACGCCTGCGTGCTCCACTACCACGACAACGCGTCCGCATGCCGCTCGGGCGACCTCGTGCTCGTCGACGTGGGCGCCGCCTACGCCAACTACAACGCGGACCTCACCCGCACCTTCCCGGTCTCGGGCCGCTTCACGCCGCGGCAGCGGGCCGTCTACGAGGCGGTGCTCCGTGTGCAGCGGGCGGCGATCGCACGGGCCGTGCCGGGCGTCGGACTCCGCGACTGGAAGCGGGCAACGCAGGTCGACATGGCCGGCGAACTCGTGCGGCTCGGCCTGGTGACGCAGGACGAGGCCGCCCGCGACTCCGCGGCGGAGCCCGCCTGTCGGACGTACTTCATGCACGGCGTGGGCCACTCGCTGGGCCTCGGCGTCCACGACCTCGCGCCGCTCGACGGGCCGCTGGCCCCCGGCTGGGTGATCACGGTGGAGCCGGGCATCTACATCCCCGACGAGGGGATCGGGGTGCGGTTGGAAAACGACGTGCTCGTCACGGTCGACGGCCCCGTCGACTTGTCGGGCCACGTGCCCATCGAGCCCGACGATATCGAGCGGCTGCTGGCGCGGCGGTGACGCCCACCGTGGCGCCGCGGTATGCTTTGCGGCCGTCCCTCACCCCGGAGTCGCCTCGCATGCGCCGCCGCACAGCCGCTCTCTTGGCCGTCGCCTCCCTCCTCCTCATCCCGGAGTTCACCGTGGCCCAAGCCCCCGACGCACCGTTCCCCACGCTTCCCGCCGGCGCCGGCCAGATCGACGCCGACGCCCCGCAGGCCTTCGCCACGACCGCCTCGGGCCTGCAGTACCGCGTGCTCCGCAAGGGCGCAGGCGGCGCACCGAAGGCCACGAGCACCGTGAAGGTCAACTATCACGGCTGGTTCGACGACGGCAAGACCTTCGACAGCTCCTACGACCGCCGCGAGCCGATCGAGTTTCCGCTCAACGGCGTGATCCCTGGCTGGACCGAGGGCATGCAGCTCGTGCAGCCGGGCGGCATGATCGAGCTCGTGATCCCCGGCAAGCTCGGCTACGGCCCGCGGGGCATGCCCGGCGCGATCCCGCCGAACGCCACCCTCCACTTCCTCGTCGAACTCCTCGAGGTGAGGTGAATTTCAGGCGAAACCGGCGAGGGGACGCCCACACCCTCTCGCGGGACGTTCGCCTACGCCCTCCGGGCTTCGGCTCTCTGCATGTCCGCTGCGCTTCGGCATCCATGCCTGCGCTTGCTTCCATAGCCCCGCTCAAGGCGACGGGCATCCCCGAGCCGGTTGGGCGAACGACGCGCACGTACGGCGCCAGGTCAGACGTCGAGATTCTTGACGTCGAGTGCGTGACGCTCGATGAACTCGCGGCGGGGCTCGACCTTCTCCCCCATGAGCACCCGGAACAGGTCGTCCGCGGCGGCGGCGTCCGACATCGTCACCCGCAGGAGCGTGCGGTTGGCGGGGTCGAGCGTGGTCTCGCGGAGCTCCTCGGCGTTCATCTCGCCGAGGCCCTTGAAGCGGGTGATCGACAGCCCCTTTTCACCGGCCCGCCGCACGGCGGCGAGCAGGCCGCGAAGGTCCTCGAGGCCGATCTCGTTGTCGCCGCGGCGCAGCGTGTAGCGGGCCGTCTCCGAGCCGGTGCGGTCCTGGGGCATGAGGGTGTCGATCCCGAACCCCATGGCCTCGAGCTCCTTGAGGCCCGCGTTGACGCTGCGGACCTCGTGGAGGTCGATGACCACGAGCTGGTCGGCGCCCGTGCCCGGCGCGGTGCCGGGCGTGGTGTCGCCGGCCGCCACGGCCTCCTCCATGCGGCCCACGGCGAGCGCCCCGCCCGCGGCCGCCTCCTTGCCCTTCACGAAGGCCTCGAGCTCGTCGCGGCTGGTGAACCAGCGCTCCTCGAGGCCGTAGTAGACGTGGTACATCGGCAGCTTGCCGGTCTTCGCGTCCCGGCGGGCGGCGTGGTCGCGGAGGCTGATGCCGCGCTTCTCGAGCGCCACGAGCGCATCCTCGAGGCCCGAGAGGGTGCGGCAGAGCTTCTGCATCTCCTCCCCCGCGATCTCCCGGCCGTCGCCCGGCAGGAACACGCCCTCGCCGAGGCCCTGGTCGAGGAGCTGCGTCTTCATCTCCTCCTCGGTCTGCACGTAGTAGACGGTCTTCTTCGACCGCACGCGGAACAGGGGCGGCTGGGCCACGTAGACGTGCCCCTCGGCCACCAGCCGGTACATCTGCCGGTAGAAGAACGTGAGCAGGAGCGTGCGGATGTGGGAGCCGTCGACGTCGGCGTCGGTCATGATCACGACCTTGTCGTAGCGCCGCTTGGAGAGATCGGCCTCGTCGCCGATCCCGGCGCCGATCGCCGAGATCACGCTCCGCACCTCCTCGTTGGCGAGCACCTTGTCGTCGCGGCTCTTGTAGGCGTTGATGATCTTGCCGCGGAGCGGCAGAATCGCCTGGTACTCGCGGTGCCGGCCGCCCTCGGCGCTGCCGCCGGCCGAGTCACCCTCCACGAGGTAGAGCTCGCACCGCTCCACGTCGCGGCTGGTGCAGTCGCGGAGCTTGCCCGGCAGGCCGCCGCCGGAGAGGGCGCCCTTGCGCTCCCGCAGGAGCTGCTTGGCCTTCTTGGCCGCCTCGCGGGCCTCCGCGGCGAGCACGCCCTTCTGGGCGATCGCCCGGGCGCTCTTGGGATTCTCCTCGAGGTACCGGGCAAGGTGGTCGCCGACGGCCGAGTTGATGATCCCCTCGACCTCGCCGTTGCCGAGCTTGGTCTTGGTCTGGCCCTCGAACTGCGGGTGCGGCACGCGGACGCTGATCACGGCCGTGAGCCCCTCGCGGACGTCCTCGCCGGTGGGCACGAGGTCCTTGTAGAGCCCGCTCTTCTTGCCGTAGGCGTTGAGCGCCCGCGTCAGGGCGGCGCGGAAGCCGGAGACGTGCGTGCCCCCTTCGGTCGTCGAGATGTTGTTGACGTAGCTGTGGAGGCTCTCGGTGTATTCGCCGGTGTACTGCAGCGCGATGTCCCAGGTGACGCCCTCACCCGAGCCCTTGATGGTGATCACGTCGGCGTGGATCGGGTCGCTCGCCTTGTTGAGGTGCTCGACGAATTCCTCCACGCCGCGCTCGTAGAAGAACTCCTCCGTGGTGCCGCTGGCGGCGTCGGTGAAGCTGATGCGCACGCCGGAGTTGAGGAACGCCAGTTCGCGGAGCCGCCGCGAGAGGACGTCCCAGGAGAACTTCGTCTGCGGGAAGATCTGCGGGTCGGGCTTGAACGTGGTCTTCGTGCCGGCGCGGGTCGTGGTGCCCATCTTCCGCACCGGGCCGGTGGGCTCGCCCCGCTGGTACTCCTGCTGCCAGACCTGGCCGTCACGCGACACCTCCACCTCGCACCATTCCGAGAGGAAGTTCACGACCGTCACGCCCACGCCGTGCAGGCCGCCCGAGGTCTGGTAGGCCCCCTTCTCGAACTTGCCGCCGAACTTGAGGACCGTCATCACACCTTCGAGGGTCGAGACGTCGCGATCCATCTCCTCGGAGAGCTGGGGATGGCGGTCGACCGGGATGCCGCGGCCGTCGTCCTCGACGGTCACGCTGCCGTCCACGTTCACCGTCACACCGACGTGCTTCGCGTGGCCCGCCATGCACTCGTCGATCGAGTTGTCGACCACCTCGTAGACGAGGTGGTGCAGGCCGCGCGACGTGTTGTCGCCGATGTACATGCCGAACCGCTCGCGGACGTGCTCGCGGTCGGAGAGGTGCTTGAGGTCGGCCGAGGTGTATTCCTGCGGGGTGTGTTCCTGGGGCGTCGGTGTGGCGGCCATGGCTGTCTCCGGGGCGTGATCGTGGGGGGGCGCGTCAGCCGCTCGTGTCGGCGGCGAGGCGGCAACGGATGTCGGTGATGCCGGCGTCGGGGGCGAGGGACTGCAGCCGCGCGACCAGGTCGCGTTTCTGGAAGCCGAGTTCCTGCACGTGGGCCGAGTGCGTGACGAACACCTCGAGCACACCGCGGCGCACGAGGCCCACCCGCGACGCGCCCTTGAGCGCCGGGGGTGCGGCGGCCTCCCAGGCGGCCGCCAGGGCGGCCGAGCCCTGCTCCCGGTCGTACCCTGCGCGGGCCAGCAGCCGCGACACGATGCGACCGATTGCCTGCGGACCGGCGGGCGGACGCGGCGAGGTTCCCGGGGGCGTGGGCATGGGGGGCACGGGCGGTGTCAGTCGGCGGCCAGCGGCATGATCACGTAGCCGTAGCCGTCCTCGGTGCGGCAGACGCAGGCGCTCTGTGGATCGGTGATCTCCACGGCGACGTTCGCCGCGGGGTCGAGCACGCGGAGGAAGTCGCCCACGAACCGCGGGTCGAGCTTGATCCGCACGGTGGCCCCCGCATGGTCGAGCGGGAGCTCCACGCGGCTCTCGCCGCTCTCGGCCGAGCGGCCCGCGAGCACGAGCTGGCCGGGCTCGAAGCTGAAATCCACCCCCTTCGACTGCTCGCTGGTCACGATCGCAGCCTGCCGCACCGCCGCCAGGAACGGGCCGGCCACCAGGTTCACCCGGACGGCCTCCGGCCGCTCCGGGAACACGTCGCGCCAGCGCGGGAAGCGGCCCACCACGAGCCGGGCCGAGATGGTCGTGGGCCCGGAGCGGACGATGATTTCGCTCGTGTCGCTGGAGATCTGCACCGGCGCATCGGCGCCGCCGAGACACCGCTCGATGAGCTGCATCGCCCGGGCGGGCACGATGGGCTGTGCCGCCGCCGGGGCACCGCGCTGGGCGACGGGCCCCCGCATGGTGGCGAGTCGGCGGCCGTCGGTGCCCACGGCGATCACGCCCTCGGCCGACAGTTCGAGCAGCACGCCGCCGAGGGCGTACCGGCTCGACTCGTTGTCGGTCGCGAACACGGTGCGGCGCACGAGCTCCCGCACGAGCGCCGTCGACGCCTCGAAGCAGTCCGTCGCGGTGAATGCGGCCACGGTGGGAAACTCGAGCGGGTCTTCGGCCGGCAGGCGAAACTCGCTCCGCGGCGCCTTGACGACCGTCGCCGTGCCGTCGGCATGCAGGTCGAACACCGTGCCGGCCGGGCTCTCCCGGACGATCGCCGTCAGCCGGCCGCTGGGCAGGAGCACGGCACCGGGCGCGGAGGTCTCCACGCCCTCGACATCCACGCGGATGCCGATCTCCAGGTCGGTCGCCGAGAGCACGGCACCTTCGCGGGCGGCCTCCAGCTTCACGTTGGTCAGCACGGGCTTCGGCGAGCGGGCCGGCACCACCGCCGAGGCGGCTTGGAGGGCGGCCATGAGCGGCTCGCGCGTGCACCTGATTTTCATGGGATCTCGATGGTCTTTCGCGGGTGATCCAGGCCCCGCCGTCGGGCCCCGAACGGACCCGTTACTGTACCTGTTTTTCGCGGCAAAACCATGCCCTCGACCGGGCCGGCCGCGGCTCGTTTTCAGGCGCCTTGAACGCCCTCGTGCGACTCCGGCGACACCCGTGCCACCACAGCCTCTCCCTGCTCTTCTTTTCAAAAGGGAAGGATGGAAGTCAGCAGCACCAGAAAGAGGCATCGTGGTGGTCACCACATCGCCAGTCGGTCCCGAGTGTCCCGCGAGCGCACGTCCGCAGGTCGCTTTCCCGCAGGAAAGAAGGCCCTCGCTATCGACTTCGCGATGCCGCTCGTGGCGTGGATAACCCGATGAGTGCGCGTCGACTCGGCGGCGCGCGGGAGTCGGTGTCTGGCACGAAACGTGTCGGGGCCGCGTTGCCGCTCACGCCAGCCGGCGTCGCGTGCGGCGTCGGCTGCGGAGTCCGCGGGCAAGCGTCGCGGAACCGACGCCCGGCGGACGCGCTCTCGTGCCGGCCCCGCCGTCCGGGCCCGTGGCACCAAGCACGGTGGCGAGACGCTCGACCTCGGCCGAGAACGATGGGTCCCGGGCGATCCTGGCGGTGCAGACCCGCACGCCGTGGAGCACGGTCGAATGGTCGCGGCCGCCGCAGGCGGCGCCGATCGCCTGCAGGCTGTGACCGGTGAGGCGGCGGGCGAGATACATCGCCAGGCTCCGGGCCAAAGCGACGGTGCGACGGCGGGATGGTCCGATCATGACCCCCGGTTCGACGTCGTGGAGTTTTGCCGCCGAGCGGATGATGCGGGCCAGCGACGGCGCGGCTCCCGCGGAGGCCCGCCAGACGGGGGTGGTGGTCGGCGGCACGACCAGACCCCCACTCAGCCGGCTGTCGACCTGGGTGCCGGCGCCGATCGACGGGTGAGCCGGCGTGGACACGGCCCAGATGGTGCCGTGGGCCGCGGCGTGATCGAGGAGGTGCACGAGCGACCCGCTGCGCTCGCCGCCGGCCACCCGATCGATGCGGTCGACGACGACGAGTCGACTGGCGGAGAGGGTCTCGGCGAGCCGTTCGAGTCGGTCGCCATCCAGGGCCGCCGCGATCTCGCCGTCGAGGGACCTGCCCGAGCGGAAGGAGACGGTGTCGCCGTCCAGCGCGAGGCTGCGACCGCGTGCTGCCGCCAGCACGGCGTCCGAGGCGGCATTCTCGGCGGGCGAGACGATGGCCAGCGGCCCGAACCGCCACGTGGCATCCCGTGGAGCGGCCACGTGATCGAGCACGAGCGCGAGAGCCTGTTCGAGGAACGGCGACGACTCGGTCGCAGGCGTGGGTGTCGCTGGCGCTGCGGAAGTGCTCGCGACGGCGACGGCGGGATCGGCCATCGGCTGGCGCTGCCTCCGAATCCCTGCGGCGGCATCCGTGCCGAAAATCGTTCCCTCGACGCGTGGCAGCCTAGCCGGGCCAAAGGATCCGGTGAAGGCACGGCCGTGGCGCCCGGGCATGACCGGCGGCCACCGGTCACGGATCGCTCAGTGGCCGCCCTGCCGCGCCATCCTGCAGAGCACGCGGCCCAGCCGTTCGGCTGCGGCGTCGATCTGGGCCGGGGTGGTGTCGACGCCGACGCTGAAGCGCACGGCACCCGCAACCACGGTGGCAGGCAGTCCCTGGGCGACCAGCGCGGGGGCTGGCTCACTCGACCCACTCGCGCAGGCCGAGCCCGTGGCGCAGCTCACGCCCTCCAGGTCCGCGGCCATCACGAAGGCCTGTCGATCGAGTCCGGGAAAGGAGACCGTGGCGAGATGGGGAGCCCGTCCGCCGCCGGCCGCCACGACCTGAGCGGCCACGCCCGCCGCCGCCGCCGCGGCGAGCAGTCGCGTCTCGAGTCGGTCGCGGAGCGCGGCGAGCCGGCGGGCAACGTGGACGCGGTCGGCGGCGGCGATTTCCACCGCCTTCGCGAAGCCGACGGCCAGCGTCACCGCCTCGGTGCCGCCACGCACTCCCGCCTCCTGGGTGCCAGGCACGAGCGGCACGAGATCGATGTCGCGACGCACGAACAGGCCGCCGCTGCCGCGCGGCCCGCCCACCTTGTGCGGTGCGAAGGTGATCGTCGCCGCCATGCCCCGGGGCAGGCCGAAGGGCCGGGGGGATGACGACCAGAAGGCTTGCGCGGCGTCGACGTGGATGTGCCGGCCCGGGGTGGCGGCCGCCCAGCGGGCGACCCCCGCCACGTTCTCCCACGCCCCCGACTGCCCGCAGGCGAGGGTCACGCACAACAGTTCCGCGCCGACGTCGCCGCGGGCCGCCACCGCGTCGAGCTCGAGCGTGCCGTGCCTCGTGAGCGGCACCTTCACGGCGTCCCAGCCCCGCGTCGCCACCTCCCGGCCCGCCGCTGCGAGGCTCGAGTGGTCCCGGGCCGAAGAGAGGATCCGACCGTGCGGTGCCGTCGCCGTGCCGAGGACGGCCAGGCGGTTGGCCTCGGTGGCGCCGCTCGTGAAGACGAGCCGGGCACCCGGGCCGAGATCAGCCCCGCAGACGGCGAGAATCCGCTCCCGGGACTCCTCGAGCAGCCGCCTGGCCGCGCGGCCGGCGGCATGGGGGCTCGAGGGGTTCGCGAATCCGCCGGCGTGGACTTCCGCCATGGCGGCCGCCACCTCGGCCGCCAGTGGCGTGGCCGCAGCGTGATCCAGATACATGGAATCGACCGCGCGCGAAGCCGGTGTCCCCGAGGTCATGGCTCCCAGTGTAGGACGGGGGCTGCCCCGCCCCGACGCCCTCCCGGCGAGCGGCTCGCGAGACGGACCGGGGAGCCTGTCAGCCCGTCGTGTCGCGGAGGAACGCCTCGATCCGGTCGAGGCCGCGGGCGAGTTTGTCCTCGCTGGCCGCGAACGACATGCGGACGTGGCCCTCGGCGCCAAAGGCGCTGCCCGCCACGAGGGCCACCTGCTGCCGCTCGAGGAGGGCCTCGCACCAGGCGAGGCTCGTGGTCGGGCCGCGCGAGCGGGCCAGCGCGGCGCGGATGTCGAAGAACGCGTAGAACGCGCCGCCGATCTCGGGGATGCGCACGCCCGGCATGGCCTCGAGCCGCGCGGCCACGAGGTCGCGCCGCCGCTCGAAGGCGCGGCACATCTCGGCCACGCACTCCTGGGGGCCGGTGAGCGCGGCGAGCGCCGCGTGCTGGGAGATGCTCGAGGGGTTGCTCGTCTCCTGGCTCTGCAGGTTGCCGATCGCCTTGGCGAGCGGCTCGGGGGAGATCGTCCAGCCGATCCGCCACCCCGTCATCGAGTAGGTCTTGCTCACGCCCGCGACCACGACGGTGCGGTCGGCGAGGCCGGGCCGCAGGGTGGGGAACGACGGCGACTGGCGGCCGTCGAACACGAGCTGGTCGTAGATCTCGTCGGCCACGACGGCGAGGTTCGCCTCGATGGCCGCGTCGGCCAGGGCGCGGAGCTCGTCGGGCGTGTAGACGACGCCCGTGGGGTTGCTCGGCGAGCAGAGCAGGAGCATCCGCGAGCGGGGGGAGAGGGCCCCGCGGAGGGCGGCCGGGGAGAGCTTGAAGTCGTCCTCGATCCTGGTCTCCACGATCATCGGCCGGCCGCCGGCGAGCTTGACGAGCTCGGCGTAGCTGACCCAGTAGGGGGCCGGCACGATCACCTCGTCGCCGGGATCGACCAGCGCCGTGAACGCGTTGTGCAGCGCGTGCTTGGCGCCGCTCGAGACCACGACCTGGGCGGGCGTCACGGCGAGGCCGCTGCGGCGGGAGTAGTCGGCGGCCACCGCCTTTCGCAGGTCCGGGATGCCGGCGGCGGGCGTGTACTTCGTGCGGCCGGCGCGGATCGCAGCCTCGGCGGCCCGGCAGATGTGCTCGGGCGTGGGGAAGTCGGGCTCACCCACCGAGAGGTCGATCACGTCGGCACCGGAGGCGGCGAGGGCGGCGGCCCGGGCGGCCATGGCCAACGTGGCCGAGGGCTCGAGCGCCGCCATGCGGCCGGCGAGCCTGAGACAGGTGGGATCGTCCATAAACGGGGAGGGCAGAGCGTTCCGAGAAGGGTCCGCGCCGTGTCGTGATCGGGCCGATCACTCATCACGAGCACGGCCGACTCGCCTCCATGATACCACCGGCGCGCGCGAGGACCGATCGGCGGTCGGCCGGGATCACGCGGGCACATCCGGAAAAATTCTCGGGGATTTCTCTTGACAGTTTTCCTTGCCATCCTTCACAAACACCCCACTGTCGCCCGATCCCGCAGCGAGAGCGCCCCGGGGATCGGGTGTGTGAAGCGTGTTCGGGCGCTCGTGGAAGGAGCCAGATCGATGGCCAAGAAGAAGAAGAAGGCCGCCAAGAAGGCCGCGAAGAAGAAGAAGGGCCACGGCTGAGTCGTCCGGTGAAACGCCCGCTCGCGGGCGGTTCGCCACGGGTGCCGCCGTCAGGCGTCGCCACGGATGACCCAGGCCACGGCGACCTCGCTCGCGAGGCTCCCGTGCCCACGAGCCGCGGCCTTCCCCGCCTTCGTGCGGGGGGGTGACCGGGGCGATCAGCGTTCAGACGAGAAAGGCCGGCCCGGGCCCTTGGGCGCCGGGGCCGGCCTGATTCTTGCGCGGCGGCCGTCGGTACGCTTCGGGGGCATGACCGCGACGCCGACCACGACTTCGCGCCCCGCCCCGGCGACCGCCGGCCGGGGGGACTTCCTGCTCGTGGCCTGCCAGGGTGGCGCCGAAGGGGCGCTCGCCGCGCGACAGGCAGCCGTCCTGCCCGCGGCCCGCAAGGCCGCCTGGCGGCGCGGACTCGTGACCTTCCGGCTCGCCCCGGGCACGGACGTGCCCGACGACTTCTTTCCCGCCGACCTCGTCTTCGCGCGGGCCTTGATCCGCTCGCTCGGCCAGGTGACCGGCGCCGACGTGCGGGCGCTCGCGGATCGCGCGATGGAGATCGCGGGCGCCGCCGGGTGGCACCGGGTCCACGTCTGGAACCGCGTGCCGACCGTCGCGGCACCGGTCGCGGAGATCCGGGACCTGCTCCTCGAGGCCTGCGGCGGAGTCGATCGCGACGAGGTGGCCGCGCCCGCCGACTGCGTCCTCGACGTGGTCGTCGACGCGGTCGACCGCTGGTGGGTGGGCTGGCACCGGGCCGCCACGCCCGCGAGTTGCTGGCCGGGAGGCTTTTATCCGCGACCGCTGCCCGTCGCGGCGGTGTCGCGGGCCTGGCTCAAGCTCGACGAGGCGATCGCGTCGTTCGGCCTGGACATCCGCGCCGGCGAGCGGGCGATCGAACTGGGCGCCGCGCCGGGAGGCGCCTGCCAGCGGCTCCTGGAGGCGGGCCTGGAGGTGGTCGCGGTCGATCCGGCACTCGTGGACGGCCGCGTGTCGGCACACCCGCGATTCGAGCAGTGGCGGATGCGGGCGCGCGACGTGAAGCTGCGGCGGTTCCGCGGCTGCGACTGGCTCGTCTGCGACATGAACATCGATCCGGCGAGCAGTCTTGCATCGATCGGCCGCGTCGTGACCGCACCGGGCGTGCGGCCCCGGGGTATCGTGGCGACGCTGAAGATTCCCGACTGGTCGCGGGCGGCCGAGGTGCCGGCGTGGCTGGCGGCGTTCCGGGACTTCGGCTACCGTCCGGTTGCCCGACAGCTCTCGACGGCGGGCCGCGAGATCTGCGTCGTGGCCAGGCGGGCCCGGAGGCGATAGCGGCCGCGGAGGCTCCATGCCGCTCGACACCGCAGCGATCCCGAAGACTGAGATCCTGGTCGGCGGGGCGTGGCGACCGGCCACGGTCACCGCCACGTTCCGGGCACTCGAGCCGGCCACCGGCCGCCCGACCGCGGACGAATGGCCCGTCAGCGGCTGGGCGGACGTGGATGCCGCCCTCGACGCCGCGGCGGCCGTGGCCGGCGAACTGCGGCGGCTCCCCGGCGCACGACTCGCCGAGTTCCTCGCCCGCTATGCCGACGCGCTCGAGGCGCGGGCAGCCGACCTCGTGGCCGTGGCCGCGGCCGAGAGCGGCCTCGCTGCCCGGCCGCGGCTGGCCGAGGTGGAGATGCCGCGGATGCTCGACCAGCTGCGGCAGGCCGCGGCCGCCGCGACCGAGGGCACGTGGCGGATGGCGATGATCGATTCCCGCCGGAACATCCGCTCGGCGGCCGTCGGTCTCGGGCCGGTCGTGGTGTTTCCGCCGGGCAATTTTCCACTGGCCTACGGCGCCGTCACCGGCGGCGACTTCGCGGCGGCGATCGTGGCGGGCAACCCCGTCATCGCCAAGGCGCATCCGGCGCTGCCCGGGGTGTCATGCCTCGCGGCCCGGCTCGCCCACGAGGTGGTATGCGCCGCTGGCCTGCCGGCGGCGACGGTGCAATTGCTCCACGGGATCGCGCCGGCCGACGGCGAGCGGCTCGTGGCCGATCCCCGCGTGGGGGCCAGCGGCTTCACCGGGGGCGAGGCGGCGGGCAGGAGGCTCTTCGCCGCCGCGAGCGCCGCCGGGAAGGTGATGTGGGTGGAGATGGGCAGCGTGAACCCGGTCGTGCTCCTGCCGGGCGCGGTCGCGGCCCGCGGTGCGGAGATCGCGGCGGAACTCACGGCGAGCGTCACGGGCTCGGCGGGGCAGTTCTGCACGAAGCCCGGCCTCGTGTTTCTCGTGGCCGACGCGGCCGGGGAGTCGTTCACGGCCGTCCTCGCGGAGCGGGTCGCCGCGGTCGGGCCGCAGGTGCTGCTCGGCCCCGGCGGCCTCGAGCGGCTGGAGGCGGCGGTGGCGGGGCTCGAGGCCGCCGGGGCCGGCCGCCTCGTCGGCGACGACCGGGCATCGCGGGCCGGTGGACCGTGCACCCGCGCGCCCACGCTCTTGGCCATTCGGGGCGGCGAATTCCTCGCCGCGCCGGAGCGGTTCGTCGTCGAGGCCTTCGGCAACGCGACGCTGCTCGTCCGCTGTGCGGATGCCGCGGAATTGTTCCAGGCGCTGGGGCACGTGCGCGGCGCACTCGCCGCGAGCATCTACGCCGCGGCCGGGGACGACGCACTGTGGCGTTCCGTCGAGCCGCTGCTCGTGGACCGCGCGGGGCGGATCGTCGAGAACCGCATGCCCACCGGCCTGGCGGTGACGCCGCCGATGCAGCACGGCGGCCCGTGGCCGTCGGCGGCGCCCCCCTTCTTCTCGGCCGTGGGACTGCCGTGGTCGAGCCTCCGCTTCGCCCGCCGCGTCTGCTACGACGGCTGGTCGCAGCAGCGGCTGCCGGAATGGCTCCGCGACGCCGCGCCGCCGGGCCGGCCGTGGCGGTTCATCGACGGGGCGTGGACCCGGGAGGCGGTCAGGCCGGCGTGAAGGCGCGGGCGAGGCGGCGCAGGGCCTCCTCGAGCCGGTCCGTCGGGCAGGCCGCGTTCAGGCGGATGTAGCCCGGCGTGCCGAAGTCGCGGCCGTCGGAGGGCCCGAGGCCGGCCGCCTCGCAGGCGGCCTGCGGATCGGCCGCGCCCGTGCCGCGACAATCGATCCAGGTCAGGTAGGTGGCCCGGGCGGGCACGCACGACAGCCCTGGAATCCGGGCGACGGCCGCGCAGACGAGATCGCGATGCCGCTCAAGGAGCGCGACGAGTCGCCGCCGCCAGGCGTCGCCGTGCCGCCATGCCGCCTCGGCGGCGGCGTATCCGAGTGGATTGACCATCGGCACGAGGCCGCCGCCCGCCGGGCGGAAGCGCGGCGTCATGGCGGGGTCAGGGAGGATCGCCGCGGCGCAGGCGAGCCCGGCGAGGTTCCAGGTCTTGGATGGGGCGGTGAGGGTGACGGCCCGGCGGGCCGCCGGATGATCGAGGCTCGCGAAGGGGACGTGCGGCAGGCCGTCGAGCACGAGGTCGCTCCAGCTCTCGTCGCTCACGACCACGAGGCCGTGCCGCTCGGCCACGTCGGCGATGCGGAGCAGGTCCGTCCGCTCGAAGACGGTGCCGGTCGGATTATGGGGATGGCAGAGCCAGAGGAGTTTCGCCGAGCGCGACGCGGCCTCGAACGCGGACCAGTCGATGCTCCACGAGTCCGCTCCCGGCACGAGCGGCACCCGCTCGACGCGCCGGCCGGCCAGGCCTGGAAGCGTGAGGAACGGGGGATAGACGGGGGTGAAGGTGACGATGCCGTCGCCGGGATCCGCGAGCCACCGGGCGGTCAGGGACAGCCCCGTGACCACCCCGGGGGTGCCCACGATCCGCGCTGGATCGACCTCCCAGCCGTGGAGCGCCGCCAGGTGGGCGGCGAGCGCCGCCGCGAAGCCGGGCGGGTCGTGCGTGTAGCCGAATACGCCGTGCTCGACCCGCGCCCGCAGCGCGTCGAGCACCTCCGGCGGCGCCCGGAAGTCCATGTCGGCCACCCACACCGGCAGCACGTCGCGGCCCCGCCAGCGGTCCCACTTCTCCGAGCCGGTGCCCGCGCGGTCGGGGCAGGAGGCGAACGCGGGATCGGACTCGGGCACCGTTGGCATGGCGAGGCGGAGTCTACCGCGGCGCCCGTCACGCGTAGCGGTAGATCGCCGCCACGCCGCCGGCGGTCGGCAGGGATCCTCTCGCCACGGTCACGACCGTGCCTCCCTTGGCGAGCACGGTCTCGGCGATCGCGTCATAGAGATCCTCGCCGCCGGCCGCCAGCCCGTCGAACTCGATCGCGCCCGTCGAGCGGTCGAGCCGGCCGGCCACCAGCCGGTCGGCCTCGACGAGGAGCATGGCCACCTGCCCGGCCACCGCGGCGCGGGCCACGTCGGCGAGGTCTCCGGCACCGAGGCCGCGGTCCCTGGCCGCCACGAACGCGCCGATCTCGCGGGCGATCCTCGCGTCGCGGCCGCGCACGAACGCGGGCACGACCGCCGCGGCGAGTTCGGCGGCGGAGAGCAGGTGCGGGTCGAGGTCGACGTGCTCGTCGAGGAGCAGCGGGTTCGCGGTGAGTCCGCGGAACGACGCGGCCAGCCGCCCCTGGCAGACGAGCACCAGCGGCAGCTCGGTCCGCCGCGACACCTGCTCGTGCACGATCCCGTCCACGTGCCGCAGGAAGATCTCCGTGTCGCGATCGACGTCGTCCCGCTTGGCGCCGAAGCCCCCGTGGACGAAGGCCGTGCCGGCCCGGCCGGTGGGCCCGGTGCCATGCTTGACGCGGTGGGGCTCGGAGGTCTCTGGGCTGACGACGTCGTCCCGGCCGAGCGCTTCCGCGGCCGGTCGGCCGGCCGCCGGCACGAGCGGCACCGGGTCGAGCCGCTCCGGGGTGGCGCCCTGCGGGTCGTGCCAGATCCGGCCAGAGAACACCCGAGCCTGGCGGCTCGTGAGCGCCAGCACGTCGCAGCGATCGAGCGCCGTCACGGCGCGGACGAGCGGCAGCGTGTGGAAGCGGCCGGCCACCATCGCCAGCGGCTGCACCGGTCGCTGCAGCACGAACACCCGCGCCCGCCCGGCGGCGGCGAGCACGGCGAGGCCGTCGCGGGTGTGCTCCCAGAAACGCCGATCAGCCTCGAGCAGCCGGAAGGGACGCAGGAGCCGGTCGCTCGAACTGCCGGAGGGGGTCGCCGACAGGGCCAGTTCGAGCGCCTCGACCAGGTGCCTGTAGGCGGGCAGGTCGACCGTGTTGTCGGGGACGCTGCGGTGTGTCGGCATGTAGAGCGACAGGCACGGGGGCGTGACCGGCTCGAAGAGCGAGCGCACCCGCGACGCTGAGAGCGGTTCGACCAGCAACGCGTCTTCCGCCGGCACGGCCATCGGCGCCTCCCGGCCGTCCGTGGCGCGATCGTGTCCGAGTGCGGGGCCAGCGGCTTGAGCGGACGCGGCCCGGCGCGGCATGCTTCGGCCGCAGCGTCCCGGCGGGCAAGCGCGGCCCCACGCCGCTGGAAGGTCGGCGCGGCCGCCCACGGGACAGTTGCTGCGAGGAGGTGCTCGTGCGGGCCGACGCCGTGGCCATCGTGCCCGCCGGCGGTGCGGCCCGCCGGCTCGGACCGCGCGGGATCGCCGGCAAGGCCGCGCTCGTCGCGGACGGCCGCACGTTTCTCGAGCGGGTGTGCGCCGCGCTCGCCGCCGAGGTGGGGCGGGTGATCGTCGTGGCGGCCCCGGACACCGCGCTGCCCCCGATCGGCACGTCCGTGGAGGCGATCCGCGATTCCAGGCCCGGGGCGGGGCCGCTGGCGGCGGTCCGCGACGGGCTCGCGCACGCGCTGGCGGCCGACCCGCCGCCGCGGCTGGCGATGCTCTGCTCGTGCGACGTGCCGCTGGTCATGCCGGACGTGGTCCGCCTGCTGCTCGGTCGGGCCGGCGGTCCTGGCGTCCGCTGGGCGCTGCCGACGGTCGGCGGCCATCCCCAGCCGCTCGTGTCGGCGATCGCGGTCGACATCCTGCCCGAGATCGACGCCTTCCTGGCCAGCGGCGGCGGCAGCCTGCGAGCTCTGGCCGACAGCATCGCCCGAGGTGATCCCGCCGCACTGTGCCGGGTCGGCGAGGCCGACCTGCGCGGCGTGGATCCGGCGCTCGACTCGTTTCGCGACGTCGACACCGCGGAGGATCTCGCGGACCTCGTGCGCCGCGGATCACGGCCGCGGCGCGGCTGAATTCAGCCTTCAGGCCCGCGGGGTGCGGGTCCTATACTCCGCGCCATGGTCAGGCGTCATCCGCGGTACGGATCGGAGCGACCGCGTCGGGTCGCGGTGTTCTCGCTGGCGGCGCTGGCGGTGCTCGGTGCGGCGGCATGGCTGGCGCCCACGGTCGCCGTGCTCACGAGCCTGCGGGACCGGCCGCTCGAGGCGGCGCTGGCGGGCATCGCCGGCAGCGTGTCGAGCGGCGCGGCGCGCTGGGCGTGGTTCGGGCCCGTCGAGTTCCACGACGTGGTGCTCCGCGACGCGGCCGGCCGCGCGGTCGCGATCGTGCCCGAACTCGTCATCGACCGCGGTCTCGCGGCGCTGGCGATCGAGCCGCGCCACCTCGGCACGGTGCGGCTCGTGGGCCCCGAGGCGGTCGTCGAGGTGCGGCCCGGGGGCAGTTCGCTCGAGGACGTGCTGGCCCCCTGGCTGGCGGCCGGGCCGGGGGCCACACCGGCGTGCACGGTGGAGATCGTGGATGGCGTGATCGAACTGGTGGACCTGCCCCGGGGCGACGCCTGGCGGGTGGGTGACCTGTTCGCCACCGTCACGCTCGATGCGACCGCCGCGGTGGCGGGCTGGATGGCCGGAGGTCGCGTGCAGCATGCCGGCCGGCCGGCCGCGGACCCGGTCCCTGTGGCGTCCGGCACCGCCGCGTCTCCCGAGCGCGCCGCCGCGGCGCGGCGGATCGACCGGGTGACGGTCGCGGCAGGCGCCGCCGCGGCGATCGCGCGGGACGGCGGCTTCTCGCTCGCGGCCGGCGCTCCAGAGGGATCGGCGCCGCGCCGCGTGACGGTGTCGGCGCGGCGGCTGCCCCTGGGCCTCTCGAGCCTCGCGGCCACGCGGTTCGGCGGTCGCTACGTGGCCGACGGCCTGGCGGAGGTGCGGCTCGACGTCGAGATCGGTGCCGCCGGACCGCGGGCGGCGGGCACCGTCGAGACGCAGGGCCTGGCCCTGTGCCGTGCCGACACGCTCGCCGAGGTGCTCACGATCGATGCGCTGGAGGTGCCCGTCGAGTTGGCCGTGGGGGACGGCCTGGTCACGGTCACGAAACTCGCCGCGATCTCGAAGCTCTTTCGTGCCGAGGCGACGGGCCGGATTCGCCTGCCCGGCACGGCGACGTGGGACTGGCTCGAGGGGCTCGCGGCCGACGACTTCGCCGTCGCGGCCGACGTCGACCTGGCCGCCGTCGCGCGGGCGCTGGCCGGCGGCATCGTGGTGCGGGACGACGTGCGCGTGACCGACGGCCACGGGCCCGACCCACGCGCGGCTGGCTGCCGACCTCGAGGACTTCGAACTCGTCGTGCCCGGCCGCGCGACGTGCCGGCGAGCGTGACTCCAGCGAGGTCGACCACCGCGGCGATGTCGGAGACCAGGGCGTTGCAGTCGAGTGTCCACTGCGCCGTGGCTGCGTCGGCGGTGCCGGCGACCGTGGCCTCGAGGGCGTCCGACGTGAGCCGCGCCTCGTCGATGCG
>JBJTIV010000290.1:0-2412 GCA_046095145.1 Planctomycetaceae bacterium | reverse complement strand
CGCGGCCCCACCGGGCCGTCTACGAGGCGCTGAAGGCCCGGGGCATCCTCGTGCGCTGGATGAACTATCCCGGCTGGGGCGACGGCATCCGCATCACCGTGGGCACCGACGCCGAGGTCGACGCCTGCCTCGCCGCACTCGGGCGGATCTGACCGCACCCACCGGAACCACGAACCTCCATCCCGCCATGCCACGCACCGCCACCATCTCGCGCACCACCAAGGAGACCGACGTCCGCGTGTCCCTCGACCTCGACGGCACGGGGCGGGCCGACGTCCGCACGGGCCTCGGCTTCTTCGACCACATGCTCGTGCTGCTGGCCGGTCACTCGCTGTGCGACCTGACGGTGGCCTGCACGGGCGACCTCGACGTGGACGGCCACCACTCGGTGGAGGACGTGGGCCGGGCCCTGGGGGCGGCGCTCGCCGAATGCCTCGGCGACCGCCGCGGCATCCGCCGCTACGGCCACGCGATCGTGCCGATGGACGAGGCGCTCGCGACCGTGGCCGTCGACCTCGGGGGCCGTGCGGCCTGCGTGTTCGCCGTGGACTTCCCGGTGCCCACGATCGGCACGTTCGACGCCCAGCTCGTGGAGGTCTTCTGGGAGAGCATGGCCGCCACGGCGGGCATGAACGTCCATGCCGTGCTCCACCACGGCCGCAACGGCCATCACATCGCCGAGGCGGTCTTCAAGGCTGCCGCGCGGGCCCTCCGCGCGGCGGTGGAGCCCGACCCGCGGCAGCCCGGGATCCCGAGCACGAAGGGCACGCTCACGAGTTCGTGAGCATGCCCGTGGTCTCTCTCGCGACCAGGTGATTCCGCGGCGTCTCCTTGCAGGCGACGTCACCGAACTGCTGCGATGGCCTGCGCTTCTGTCACCGCGGTTGACCCGCGGGCCGGACCGCGGAAGGGTTGGCCGATGCCGGGATCGATGGGCGGGCGCGCAGCCCGACCGGTCGTCACGGTGATCCATCTCGGACGACGAGATGCTGGGGCCGTCGCCCTCCGGCGACGCCCCGGCGCAGCGTAGACCGATGCGGCGCGTGCTCGTGCAGGCGTCGCGATGGTCGATCCTGTTGCGCCGAAACACACGTCGGTGCACCCCGTGGTGCAGCGGATGCCGCCGGTTTTCACTGCGGAGTCCCACCGATGTCCATGCGAGTCTTTCTGCGGTCCCTCGTCCCCACCGTCTGCTTGAGCGTGTTCGTTGTGCTCATGCTGCTGCTCCTGCCCGGGGCCGTCCGTGCCGGCACCATCACCACGGTCACGGGATCGCTGTCCGGCACGTATCCCGTGTCGGCCGAGGCCACCTTCGTCACGTCCGGATCCTCGTTCACGCTCACGCTGCGGAACACGTCGCCCACGCCGACGACGCTCTTCCCCGCGCAGGTGCTGACGGGCTTCTTCTTCGACATGCCCATCAGCGGCACCGTGCCGCTCTCGCTCACCTACGTCAGCGGCAGCGGCAGCGTCGCCAAGCTCATCGGCGGCGGGACGGCCGCCGAGAACTGGCTCTACGACCCGCCGCCGCCGGCGGGGACGGGGCCGTCGTTCTCGGGTCCGCTCCGCGGCCCGATGATGAGCAACATCCGCACGTTCACCACGGACGTCGACACGTGGCACTTTCGCAGCGACCTCAACACCGCGGCGGCCCCCGGCACCAAGTTCGGCATCAGCACGGTCGGCAACGGTTCGTATACGTCGGGCTCCAACAATTTCCCGCAGACGTACGTGGGCCAGATCAACTTCGGGATCTTCAACGGCAACGCCTCCGATCCCCGGGGCCTGCTCAAGAACCTGATTCCCGACGCGTATCTCGTGTCGGGATCGGCCGTGTTCACGTTCCAGGCCAACGTGGATCTCGAGAACTACCAGTTCGTCGATCCGTACGTGTTCACGTTCGGCACGAGTCCCGACCAGTCGATCACCCTGCTGCCCGAGCCCGCCGGCTGGGCCATGGCAGGGGGGGCGGCGCTGGTCGGTTGGGCGGCTCGTCGCCGGCGCAGGGACGCCCGCGCCCGCCCGACCGCATGACTGCGGCAGGCCACTGCGTGGCGCATCGTCCCAACGCATGAACCCGGCGTGGGTTCCTGCGTAGACTCCGGGCAGGGAGTCGAGGGCTGCGTCGCCAGGAACCCGGCTGTGGGAACGGTCGCCATGCGCCGTCGGAGCAGGTCGTAGGGCAGGCCCACGAACAGGCCGCCCTGGTTCTCGAGCGGCGCCGCGGGAAATCCGCCCGTGAACCGATCGTTCACCGCGGGATCGTACTCGGCGATGGAGATGGCCGCGGCCGGCGGCATGGCCAGCAGCACCGCGATCGCCGCGGCGACGGCGCCCCGGCCTGGGCGCCGCGGGGGGGGCCCCCCCCCCCGCGGCGACCAGGGCCCCCCGGGCCGGGGCGCCCGTGCCCCC
>JBJTIV010000289.1:0-2661 GCA_046095145.1 Planctomycetaceae bacterium | reverse complement strand
CCCTGGCCCCGCGGGGTGTACGCGGGGGGGCTGGGGCTGTCCCCCCCCCCCCCCTCCTCTTTGCAGGCGCGGCGCCGCCGCCGCGCGGCCGCCGGGCCCGTGCCGCTCCCGCGAGCCGGCTGCGGATGGGCCGCCGATCGGCTATCCTCGCGGCTCGTCCCGTCCCCGGAGCCGACCCATGCGCGACCCGCTCTCCGAAGCCGAAGGCTGCGACCTCCTGGCCCGCGTGTTCCGCGCCCGCGGCTACGCCATCAAGCGCGACGTGACCTTCAACGAGCTGGGCGTGAGGTTCCGCATCGACGGCTGGGACGCGCGGTCCCGGGTGGGATTCGAGTTCCTGTCCAGCGAGGCGCACGACCACGACGAGCTCACGCTGGGCGAGTTCAAGCGGCTGATGGCGGCCCAGCAGCGGGGCGAGCTGGCGATCTTCGTCGTCGACGAGTCGGAGCAGCTGTCGCAGGCCGACCTGGCCGCCGCCGCCACGGAGTTTCTCGACGAGTTCGCCGCGAGCCGCGGCCCGCGACGGGCCGCCCGCCGCCGGGCGGCGCCGCGGAAGAAGCGGTCGGCGCCGGCCGCCAAGCCCGCCTCGCGGCCGCGCCGCAAGGCCCGCCCGAAACGCTGACCTCTGGCCCGCATGCCGCAGCACCTGATCCTCGTCGCGCAGCTCTCCGCGTCGGCGTTCATGGCGGGCGTGATCTGGCTCGTGCAACTGGCCCACTATCCGCTGTTCGACGGCGTCGAGGGCGGCCGGTCGACGGACGCCTTCCGGGCGAACCAGCGCCGCACGGCCGCGGTGGTGATGCCGCCGATGCTGGTCGAGGGGATCACGGCCGCGCTCGTCGCCCTCGCCCCGCCGCCGGGCGTGGGCCGGCCGGCGGCGCTTGCGGGCCTCGCGCTGGTGGGCCTGCTCTGGCTCTCGACGGCCCTCGTGCAGATGCCGCTCCACGAGCGGCTCGGCCGCGACGGCCACGAACCGGCCACGATCGCGCGGCTCGTCCGCGGCAACTGGGTGCGGACGATCGCCTGGACGGCCCGCGCGGTCCTCGCCGCCTGGATGCTCCACGCCGCGACGTGACGGCGGCGGGGCGGTACCATGCGACTCCCGGGCCACAGGAGATGAAGACCGTGGATGAGTTCCTGGCGGCGGCGATCGCGGAGGCGGAGCAGGGCCTCGCGGAGGGCGGCATTCCCATCGGCTCGGTGCTCGTGCACGACGGGCGGATCGTGGGCCGCGGCCACAATCGGCGGGTGCAGCGGGGCAGCACCGTGCTCCACGGCGAGATGGACGCGCTCGAGAACGCCGGCCGGCGGCCGGCCCGGTTCTACCGCGAGTGCACGATCTACACCACGCTCTCGCCGTGCCCCATGTGCTCGGGCGCGATCCTGCTCTACGGCATCCCGCGGGTGGTGATCGGCGAGAACCAGACGTTCATGGGCGACGAGGACCACCTGCGGTCGCGGGGCGTGGCGCTCACGGTCGTGCAGGACGACCGCTGCGTGGCGCTCATGCGGCGGTTCATCGCCGCGCACCCCGAACTCTGGGACGAGGACATCGGCGAGTGACCGGCGAGGGGCTGCCCGTCCCGTCGAGACGGCGTAGACGGCAAGCGGAGCCAGGCTGGCGGAGCGCAGGCGTCTCCGAGGGAGCGAAGGTCAGGATGACCGCAGCGAGCGTCCGGGCGAGACGGTACGGGCAACCCCGACCCACGATCGCGGCCGCACGCCGAGCACGGATCGCCCTCACCCGATGCCCAGCACGTCCCGCATCGAGTACAGCCCGGCGGGCTTGCCGACGAGGAACCGGGCCGCGGCGAGGGCGCCGCGGGCGTAGCAGTCGCGGCTCGTCGCGCGGACCGTGACGGCGAACGACTCCCCCTCCATGCCGAAGAGGATCGTGTGCTCGCCCGGATTGTCGCCGGCGCGGACGGCGTGGTAGCCGATCTCGTCGGCGCGGCGGGCGCCCGGGCGGCCCGAGCGGCCGTGGACGTCCCGTGTCTGCTCCATGCCGGCCCGCACGATGGCCCCGAACTTGAGGGCGGTGCCGCTGGGCGCGTCTTCCTTGTGTCGGTGGTGCGTCTCCACGATCTCCACGTCGGCCCGGTCGCCCGCGCGGGCCACGAGGGCCGCGGCGCGGCCCACGAGATCCATGGAGATGTTCACGGCGAGGCTCATGCTCGGCGACTGCAGGATCGGGATCGTGCAGGCGATCGACCTCTATGGCTGACGCCGCCCGTCCCCTGCGGCTCGTCGTCCACGGGGCAGCGGGCCGCATGGGCCAGCGGGTGATCGCCTGCGCGGCCGCTGACTGGACGCTCGTGGCCGCCGTCGAGCGGCCGGGCCATCCGCGGGCCGGCGCCGACGCGGCGGCGCTCGCCGGCCTGCCGGCGGCGGGCGTGGCGGTGGCCGACGCCTGGACCTGCCCGGCCGACGTGGTGATCGACTTCTCGCTGCCGGAGGCGGTGGCCGGCATCCTGGCGGCGTGCGTCGCCGCACGGGTGCCGCTCGTCGTGGCCACGACCGGCCTCGGCGACCGCGAGCACGCGGCGATCCGCGACGCCGCCCGCACGATCCCGATCCTGCAGTCGCCGAGCATGAGCCTCGCCGTGAACATCTCCATGGATCTCGTGGGCCGCGCCGCGGCCCTCGTGGCCCGCGCGGGCG
>JBJTIV010000288.1:0-6416 GCA_046095145.1 Planctomycetaceae bacterium | reverse complement strand
CCTTACAACCGTCCGCGCCAGGCCCGGAGGGCCGGGTTGATTCCAGCCGGCGGAGGCCGGCCAAGCCCGGGGCGGCAGGATGCCGAGCCCGGGCGTGAAGGTTCAGGCCGGGTTGTCACCAGCCGGCGGAGGCCGGCCAAGGCACGTTCGGCAGGATGCCGAGACGTGCCGTGATCACAGTCCCGTCGCTTCCGCTCCGGGCTTGGATGACTGACCGGTGTCCATCCAAGCCCCCGGCGGGAGCAGGGGGACACCGGGTGTGAAGGCCATGCCGGCGACCATGCGAGAAGCGGGTTCACTACAACCGCCCGCGCCAGGCGAAGCGGGTTCCTTACAACCGTCCGCGCCAGGCCCGGAGGGCCGGGTTGATTCCAGCCGGCGGAGGCCGGCCAAGGCAAACTCGGCACGATGCCGAGGTTTGCCGTGAAGCGGCCCGGCAGGATGCCGAGCCCGGGCGTGATCACGGCAACCCGGTCGTTTCGCCGCCGGACCGTGTGGCCGTGCCGCGCCAGATCGCCGCGTCGACGGCGTCGCTCACGAAGCGCACGCCACCGTCCCCCATGGCGATGTTCACGCCGCCGGCGTGGCGGCTGCGCGCCGCCCGCCAGCCGTAGCCGGCGTACATCTTCGCCAGGTCGGCGGTGTTCATGAGCGCCGCGAGGCAGTCGAGCGCCGCGTCGTTCGGCCGCCGGGCGTGATTGTAGAGCGTGGTGCGGTACTCGCCGTTGGCCCAGGAGAATCCGCGGAGGTCGGTGAAGTTGTAGTAGAAGGGCCGGCTGCACGCCGCCTCCGAGAGCGGCGTCGTGAACACGAAGCCGTAGCCCGTCAGCGCGTCGATGCCCGCGGGCGTGCGGCCCGCGGCCGGACCGTCGCCGAGCGGACTCTCGGAAAACGCAACCGTCTTCGACAGGCCGTCGGTCACGTCCTTCAGCCGCGTGCGCGAGTTGATGCCGAACAGCCCGTCGGTGTCGAAGGGCGTGCCGCCATCGGCGCCGCTGCCGGTGCACCCGGCGTAGTTGGTGGGTCCGAACAGCGGCGAGACGGCCGTCATGCGGTCGGCCGGGCAGAGGAACAGCGGCACCATCTGCCTCACGAGCGGCTTGTTCTGCGGGGCGATGGCGTCGGGCGTGAGGCCGATGTAGAGCGGCACCGTCAGGTCGAGGCCGTCGAGCAGCCGCTCCTCTTCGTAATAGGGCGCGAGGTGCGCGAGCAGCGACCAGCGGAAGAACACGTGCGGAAAGCCGGGCCGCTCGGCCCACTCCCGCGACTCGGCCCCCACGGGCAGGCGGCCCCGGGCCGACTCGTGGTTGGCGGAGGCCAGGGCGATCTGCCGCAGGTTGTTGGAGCAGCTCGTCCGCCGGGCCGACTCCCGGGCCGACTGCACCGCCGGGAGGAGCATCCCGACGAGCGTGGCCACGATGGCGATCACGACGAGCAGCTCGACGAGCGTGACGCCGCGACGCCGCAGCTTCAACGCCGCCATGACGACCGCCGCCTCACGAGAACCCCCGCGCCGCACGCCGCCGCCATCGCCGCGAGGGCCGTCGTCGAGGGCTCGGGGACCGGTGCCACGGCGATACCACCGACCTGGCCGAGCCCCGAGGCGAACGTGGAGAGGAGCGTGCCGTCGGAGCCGAAGGTGTAGATCGAGCCCGATGCCGCGGGGCTGCCGGCGAGGATGCTGCCGTCGGTGAGCCGCGCGAGCACGCCGGTTTCGAAGGGCCCGCCCGCCGAGGCGAAGGCCTGCGTGGCATCGCTGGCCAGGTTCGTCTGCAGGACCGTGCCGGCCATCAGGCTCGCCGTGTAGAGCGTCGACCCGCCGACCACCAGGCCCGTCGGGCCGGCAAGTCCGCTCGATCCGCTGGCGATCACCTCACCCACGTAGGTGCCCGCCGCGTCGAACCGCTTCACCGGGCCGCTGGCGATGCCGGTGACGAAGTTGTACGTCTGGTCGCTCACGTAGAGCGTGCCGTCCGCGGCGAGCGCGAGCCCCGGGCTGCTGGCGAGACCGCCCCCCGTCGTGTAATCGCTCACGGCGACGGCACCGCCGGTGGCGTTGGCGACCTTCACGATCGCGCCGGTGTTGGCGTAGAAGGGATTGCGGCCCACGAGCAGGTCGTTGCCCCGGAAGGCCAAGCTGCCCGGAAACACCTCGAAGCCGGCGAAGGCGACGACCGTCGATCGCGTGAGCGTCGCCGGCTCGAATTTCGAGATCCGCGGTGCGAACGTGCCGCCGTCGCCGTCTTCCCCGATGTAAAGATTGCCATCGGGCCCGATCGCCAGCGCCCCGGGCTTGACGAGCCCGCCCGAGCCCGAGAGCACCGTGCGCGTGCCGGCCGGATCGGCGGAGTCGTAGCGGATCAGCTCGCCCGTGGAGAAGCTGACGGCGTACACGGTGTCGGCCACGACCCGGTCGGTCGTGGTGAAGCAGCACGCCAGCGTTGCCAGCAGCCAACGCAGGCCGGCCTGCCGTGCATCGTGGACGATGGAACCGAGAACGGGGCGACCGGACGCGTGTGACATGGGCGACGGCTTGCGTGTGCGGGAGTGACCTGGAGTCCGACGAGGGAGCCGACGGCCACGGTGCCAACAGTGGGAGCAACTCGTGTGCCAAAGTCTCAGATGCCTGCCGTAGCGCTGCGGTTCCGAGCCGCCCGATCCCGGGAATCGGGGCGGAACTGCGGCGTGCAGGGCCCTGTGGCTGACGTGGCCCCACGCGGTCGATCCGGGGCCACCTGACGCCCAGCCTCACCAGCACGGTGAGCGTCTCTCACGCTTGGCGGCAATGCCCGGCTTGGATTCGAACCAAGACAAAGGGAACCAAAATCCCTTGTGCTACCGTTACACCACCGGGCAGTGACGGCCACTATACACGCCCCTTCGGCGCCGCTTTTTGCGTGGCAGCGTTGCAATTTGCTCCAGGCCGCCGGGGGCTCTCGGGCCGCTCTCGTGGCGGTGGCACGCGTGCGGAGCGGCAAATTCGGGCCTCCACGGATTTCGCGACGCATCAGGCGGTTCGGCACGGCGTGTGCTTCCCGTGGAAGCGGCCAGGGTCCGGCATCGTCCTATTCTTCATGTGTGTTCTGGATGCCGGAACCGAAGGCCTCGGAGACGAGCATCATGAAGACCCACGTTGCCCCTGCTGCGGGCCCCCCGGGGGGCTCCACCGACGAGCAGCTCTTTCAGCGGTTTTGCACGTCGCGCGACCCGGCTGCGTTCGAGACCCTCGTGCACCGCTACGAGCACGAACTGTTCGGCTATCTCTGCCGCTACCTCCACGACCGCGACCTGGCCGCCGACGTGTTCCAGGCCACCTTCCTCCAGGTGCACCGCAAGGCCCACCGCTTCGAGGCCGGCCGCCCGTTTCGCCCCTGGCTCTACGCCGTGGCGACTCACCAGGCGATCGACGCCCGGCGGCGGAACCGGCGGCACTGGATGGCGAGCCTCGACGCGCCGGATGCCGCCCGAGACGGGCGTCACGCCGACCCTGCGGCCCGGCCGGAGCCCGCCGGGAGCGACCGGCTGGCCACCGCCGAGTCGTGCGACCGCCTGCGGGACGCCCTCGAACGGCTCTCGGAACCGCAGCGGGAGGCCGTGTCGCTCGTCTACTTCGAGGGCGTGAAATATCGCGAGGCGGCCCGGGTGCTGCATGTCCCGGTGGGCACGGTGAAGAGCCGGCTCCACTCGGCACTCGCCAAGCTCGGCGCCGTGCTCAAGTCGCCCGACGGGCGGCCCGCGCACGCGCCGGCCTAGCCCGCGCATGCACCGGCCCAGCCGGCCGCCGCCTCACGCCGGGGGCGGCACGGCGGGCGGCTGGGCCAGTTTGTTGGTGACGGCGAACGAGAGCTGCTCGAGTTCGATCGCCAGGTCCACGCCCACGTTCTGCACGTGCGGGGGCAGCACCAGCGTCACCGGGGCGAAGTTCACGATGCCCTCGACGCCGGCGGCCACGAGCTGGTCGGCCGCCTCCTGGGCGCGGTCGGCCGGCACGACGAGCATGCCCAGGCGGATGCCCTTGGCCTTCACGGTCGCGGTCAACTCGTCGATGTGCTGGATCGTGAGTCCCTGCACCACCTGGCCGACCTTCGTCGAATCGGCGTCGAACGCGGCGGCGATCGCGAAGTTCTGCCGGCCGAAGCCGCGGTAGCCGAGCAGGGCCTGCCCGAGGTTGCCCACGCCCACCATGGCCACGCTCCAGGGATGGTTCGTGCCGAGGATGTCGCGCATCGCCCGGATGAGCTCGTCGCAGCGGTAGCCCACGCCGGGATAGCCGAACTGGCCGAAGAAGCCGAGGTCCTTGCGCACCTGCGCGTCGCTGAATCCCAGCAGCGTGCCGAGCTGGCCCGACGAGATCGTCTGCTGCCCGGCAGCCACGAGCCGCTGGAGCTCCCGCAGGTAGAGGCTGATCCTGCTGACCACCACCTTCGGCACGGAACCGTCGGATGGCGGTTCTGCCGGTGGCGAAGGCTGCGGGCGGATTTCGGCCATGGAAAGGGGTGCCGTTCAGCCGGGTTGGACGGGGCACGACTGTAGCGGCGGCACGGGCCGTCGCAAAGAAAACGCCGTCCGGCGGTGGAACCATGACGGTTGTAACGCGCCCGGGACTCTGGAAAAGCCCGGGGGGTCGCGTGGAGTGGTCAACCTGCGGGGAGTTTGTGGTCGATGTTTGCACAGGTGTGGCGCCGGATCCCCGGCCCGCACCGGCGGTGTCGTTCCCCAGTTTTTCCCCAGTTGCAGGAGTCCGCCTCGAGCGAGGCGGCGAACATGAAGCGAACGTGGTTGCGTTGTCTGCTGGTGCTGGCCGGCATCGCGGCGGGAGGCCTTCGGGCCGACGCCGCGTTTCACCGGCTCGGCCACCCGCACGGCTTCGCGAAGCTGACCCCGGTCAGTTTCGCCCGCGCGGGAGTGTGTTGCGAGGATGCCTGTGAACCGACGTGTGCCGCCCCCGGCCCGCGGTTCGTGAAGGAGGTCGTGTACGAAAAGCAGGAGGTCACCTGCTGGAAGACGGTCTGCGAGAAGGTCGTCGAACAGCGGCAGATCGACTGCGTCCGGTACGAGACGGAGCGGTCCTGCAAGGAGGTCGAGTACACGGTCTGCAAGCCGGTCTGGGAGACCCGCTCGCGCACCGTCAACTACACCGTGTGCAAGCCGGTGTGGGAGACGGTCACGAAGGAGATCCCCTACACGGTCTGCAAGCCGGTCTACGAGACCCGCGAGCAGTGCTACACGGTCTGCAAGCCGGTCTACGAGACGCGGACCAAGGAAATCCCCTACACCGTCTGCAAGCCGGTCTACGAGACCCGCGAGCAGTGCTACACGGTGATGAAGCCGGTCTACGAGACCTGCACCAAGGAGATCCCCTACACGGTGTGCAAGCCGGTCTACGAGACGCGGCAGCGGACCTACACGGTCTGCAAGCCGGTCTACGAGACCTGCAGCCGGGAGATCCCCTACACGGTGTGCAAGCCGGTCTACGAGACCCGCGAGCAGTGCTACACGGTCTGCAAGCCCGTGTACGAGACGCGGACGAAGGAGATCCCCTACACCGTCTGCAAGCCGGTCTACGAGACCCGCGAGCAGTGCTACACGGTGATGAAGCCGGTCTACGAGACCTGCACCAAGGAGATCCCCTACACGGTCTGCAAGCCGGTGTACGAGGAGCGGCAGGAGACCTACACGGTCTGCAAGCCCGTCAAGGAGGTCTGCACGAAGGAGATCCCCTACACCGTCTGCAAGCCGGTGTGGGAGACCCGCGAGCGCGACGTCTGCAAGACGGTCTGCAAGCCGGTCCATTACACCAAGACCGTCAAGGTCTGCGGCGGCCACTGGGCCACGGAGGAGTGCGAGGTCCCGGGACCGGTGATCGTGAAGGTCATCCGCGAGCCCGGCTACTGGACGTGCGACTCCTGCACCGGCTGCCGCCGCTACGTGCCGGGCCAGGTCTGCCGCATCCGCGAGCAGTGCCCGCCCCGGAAGGTGTGCAAGAAGGTGTGGGTGCCCACGGTCTGCGAGAAGCAGGTCGAGTGCGTCCGCTGGGAGCGTGAGACCGTCGTGGAGAAGCGGTGCTACAAGGTCTGCACGATGGTCCGCGAGCAGCGGGTGAAGACGTGCACCTACACGGTCTGCCGGATGGTGCCCGAGGAGCGGGTGCGGTGCTACAAGGTCTGCCGAATGGTCCCCGAGCAGCGGGTCCGGACGTGCAGCTACCAGGTGTGCCGCATGGTGCCCGAGCAGCGGGTCCGCACCTACCAGGTGTGCCGCATGGTGCCCGAGCAGCGTGTCCGCACCTGCACCTACCAGGTGTGCCGCATGGTGCCCGAGCAGCGGGTCTGCACCTACCAGGTGTGCCGCATGGTGCCCGAGCAGCATGTCCGCACCTGCACCTACCAGGTGTGCCGCATGGTGCCCGAGCAGCG
>JBJTIV010000287.1:0-2068 GCA_046095145.1 Planctomycetaceae bacterium | reverse complement strand
TCACGGTGCAGGGCTCGATGAGATCCGGCGGGGCCGACAACGCTTCGGCCGACGCCTCGACGCTGCTCGGCGAATACGAGCTCGGCGGCGCCTACGACGAGATGCTCGGGGCCGATCGCGTGCCGCGGCCCCACTACGCCGCGCTCCACGGGCGGCTCGCACGCACGCCGCCCGACGACTTTCGGCGCCGCAAGGCGATGACCGACCTGTCGATGCGCGAGGATGGCGTCGGCTTCACGGTCTACCGCGCCGAGGAGGGCATCGAGCGGGTCTGGCCGATGGATCCGGTGCCCCGCATCATCCCGGCGGCGGAGTGGCGGCGGATCGAGGCCGGGCTCGTGCAGCGGATCACCGCCCTGAACCTGTTCCTGTGGGACGTGTACCACGAGCAGGCGATCCTCCGCGATGGCGTCGTCCCGGCGCGGCTCGTGCTCCAGGGCGGCTTCTTCCGTCGCGAGTTCGTCGGCGTCGACGTGCCCCGGAAGATCTACGTGCACATCTGCGGCACCGACCTGATCCGCGCGGCCGACGGGGAGTACCTCGTGCTCGAGGACAACGCCCGCACGCCGAGCGGCGTGAGTTACATGCTCCAGAACCGCCAGGTGCTCAAGCGGGTGTTCCCCGGCCTGTTCGCCGACTACGACGTGCTGCCCAACGACGACTATCCAGCCGCCCTGCTCGACGTGCTGCAGTGGATCGCGCCGCCGGCCGCCGCCCAGCCCACGGCCGTGCTGCTCAGTCCGGGCATCTACAACGCGGCCTACTTCGAGCACAGCTACCTGGCCCAGCGGATGGGCATCGAGCTCGTCGAGGGCCGCGACCTGTTCGTCGACTCCAACCGGGTCTTCATGCGGACCACCCGCGGACCGCGCCGCGTCGACGTCATCTACCGGCGGATCGACGACGACTTCCTCGACCCGCTCACCTTCAGGCCCGACAGCGCGCTGGGCGTGCCCGGTCTCGTCAACGCCTACCGGGCCGGCACGGTGGCGCTCGCGAACAGCATCGGCACCGGCATCGCCGACGACAAGGGCGTCTACCCGTTCGTGCCCGCGATGATCCGCTACTACCTCGCGCAGGAGCCGCTGCTGGCGAACGTCGAGACGTTCCGCCCGGAAGTTCCGGCGGAGAAGAGCCACGTGCTCGCCAATCTCGAATCGCTGGTGGTGAAGCGGGTGAACGAGTCGGGCGGCTACGGCATGCTCGTGGGGCCGGCCTCCACGCGGCAGCAGCGCGAGGAGTTTCGCGCGGCCATCGAGGCGAACCCCCGCGACTTCATCGCCCAGCCCACGATCCAACTCTCCACGCACCCCACCTTCATCGACGGCCGGCTCGACGGCCGTCACGTGGACCTGCGGCCGTTCGTGCTGTGCGGCGAGCGGGTGGTCGTCACGCCGGGGGGCCTGACCCGCGTGGCGCTTCCGAAGGGCAGCCTCGTCGTCAACAGCTCGCAGGGAGGCGGCAGCAAGGACACCTGGATCCTGGCCGACCGTGGATCCGCCCGGCCTCCGCAGGAGCGCACCTGATGCTCAGCCGGGTGGCCGACGCGCTGTTCTGGATGAGCCGCTACCTCGAGCGCGCCGAGCACGCGGCGCGGGCCGTCGACGTGGCGTTCCAGCTGGACCTCGACCTGCACGGAGTGCTCGCCACGCCCGTGGAGCCCGAGTGGGGGGCGCTGATGGCCCTGTTGCGGATGCCGGAGCCGGAGGCCGACGACCGCGGTGCCCCCGTCACCTCGCGGTGGGTGCTCGTCGATCCGCGGAACCCGGGCAGCGTGCTGTCGTGCGTCAATCGCTCGCGGAGCAACGCCCGCAGCATCCGCGGCTCGATCAGCCCGCTGATGTGGCGAGAGCTCAACAAGCTCCACTGGCGGCTCGCCGACCCGGCGCTCCAGGGCCGGGTGGCGGAGTCGCCCCACGACTTTTGTGAGGAGACGCGGATCGGCGTGCTCTTGTTCCACGGGGTCTGCGAGTCGACGCTCATGCACGACGAGGGCTGGCACTTCATCCAGCTCGGCCGCTACCTGGAGCGGGCCGAGAAGGTGCTGCGCATCCTCGACTCCTGCGCC
>JBJTIV010000286.1:0-5660 GCA_046095145.1 Planctomycetaceae bacterium | reverse complement strand
CGGCCTGCGCCCGGGGCCGCACCGGAGGCGCGGATCACGGGCGTGCGCGTGCGCGGCGACGCGGAGTATCGTGCGGCCGCGGTGGTGCTCCCGCCCGGCACCGTCCTGCAGGCGGTCATGCACACCGGCGAGGCCGCGACGGCCGGCGGCCGGGCCGGCGAGGGCACCACGGCGGGCATCTCGCGGGCGCTCGTGCGGCTCGGCTTCGCGGTCGACCGCTTCAAGACGGGCACTCCCTGCCGGCTGGCCGCCGCGGGAATCGATTTCTGCCGCCTCGACGAGCAGCCGGGTGACCCGGAGCCGCAGCCGTTTTCGTTTCTCACGGAGCGGATCGACCGCCAGCAGATGGTCTGCTGGATCACGCGAACGACCCCCGAGATCCACGACCTGATCCGGGCCAACCTCCACCGGGCCCCGATGTTCACCGGCCAGATCGCCTCCCGCGGGCCGCGCTACTGCCCGAGCATCGAGGACAAGGTCGTCCGCTTCGCCGACAAGGAGAGCCACCAGCTGTTCCTGGAGCCCGAGGGCCGCCACACCCGCGAGATCTACGTCAACGGCATCTCCACGAGCCTGCCGCGCGACGTGCAGGACGCGATGATCCGGCTCGTGCCGGGCCTGGAGCGGGCGATGATCATGCGTTACGGCTACGCCGTGGAATACGACTATTGTCCGCCCCACCAGCTCACGGCGACCCTGGAGAGCAAGCGGGTCCGCGGCCTGTTCCTCGCCGGGCAGGTCAACGGCACCACGGGCTACGAGGAGGCGGCCGCCCAGGGGCTCCTGGCCGGGGCCAACGCCGCCCTCCGGCTCGCGGGCCGCGCGCCGCTCGTGCTCGAGCGCGAGGAGTCGTACGTGGGCGTGCTCGTGGACGATCTCGTGACGCGGGGCGTGGACGAGCCCTACCGGATGTTCACCAGCCGCGCCGAGCACCGCCTGGCGCTGCGGCACGACAACGCCGACCGGCGGCTCACGCCCGCGGCGGCACGGCTGGGCCTGGCGGAGCCGGCGCGGGCGGCCCGGGTCGAGGCCAAGGTGGCCGGCATCGAGGCCGCGCTCGTGACGCTGGCCGCGCACCGCGTGAACGGCACGCCGCTGCTCGACCTGCTCAAGCGTCCGGAGGTCACGTGGGCCGACTGCGTGGCCGCGGCGGCCCCGCTCGCCGCCGTGCCGCGCGACGTGGCCGAGCAGGTGGAGCGCGACGTCCGCTACGCGGGCTACGTGGCCCTCGACCGGGAGCGGATCGAGCGGCAGCGGAAGCACGCGCAGCGGCCGATCCCCGACGGCTTCGACTACGCCGCGGTGCGCCACCTGCGGGCCGAGGCCCGCGAGCAGCTCGACCGCATCCGGCCACGGACGCTCGGCCAGGCGGGCCGCGTGAGCGGGATCACACCGGCCGACCTGGCGCTCGTGCTCGTGCATCTGGAGAGCCGCCGAGCGTAGGCGCGGGCCGGCCTCGTTCGGCATGGTCGCCGGTCTCGCCGAACGCGCCGGAGTCCCGTCGAGGAGGCGGAAAAGTCCGCAGCGGTTTGGCCCAACCACCCGGAGTCCCGTCGCTTCCGCTCCGGGGTGTGATGGTGATGAAACAGCCCGACGCTCCACCAACCGAACGTCCGGGCGAGGCGGCATGGGCAACCCCGGCCCACCGGAAATCAGCGGGTCATGTGGCCGCGGCGTCAGGCCGTCGGCGGCGGTTCGTCGTGGCCGGCGATCTCGGCGCCGTCCTTCCGCTCGGGATACATGAGCGACGCCGCCACGCTCGTGCCGATGAGGGACACGATCACCAGCAGCGACACCGCGGGGTGCACGAGGTGGCCCTTGGCGTGCGGATCCCAGCCCCCCTGGGCCGCCAGCCACTCGTTGTGCCGGGCCGCCTCGGCGATCATCTTGCAGCCCACGAACACGAGCACCGCCGAGAGGCCGTAGTTCAGGAACCGGAACAGGTCCATCACGCCGGCCAGCAGGAAGTAGAGCGCCCGCAGGCCGAGGATCGCGAACACGTTGCTCGTGAAGGCGATGAAGCGCATGTAGGGCGTGCCCTTCTCGACCACGCCGAGGATCGCCGGCACGCTGTCGACCGCGAACAGCACGTCGGTGCTCTCCACGATGAGCAGCACGAGGAACAGGGGCGTGGCCATGAGCCGGCCCTGCTCGCGGACGAAGAACCTGTCGCCCGCCGGCTCGTTGGTGACGGGGATGATCCGCCGGAAGAAGCGGATCAGGGCGTTGTCCCCGGGATCGTGGTCGTCGTCGGCGAAGGCGAGCTTGATGCCGGTGTAGACGAGGAAGCCCCCGAAGAACCACATGATCCAGGTGAACCGCTCGACGAGTTCGGCCCCCAGGAGCACGAACGTGAGCCGCATGATCACCGCCCCGAGGATGCCCCAGAAGAGCACGCGGTACTGGTACTTCAGCGGCACGCCGAAGTAGCCGAACACCACGGCGAACACGAACACGTTGTCCATCGACAACGACCACTCGACGAGGTAGCCGGTGAGGAATTCGAGGGCCGCCTTGCCGCCCAGCCACCACCACACGAGCGCGTTGAATCCCAGGGCCAGGGCCGACCAGAAGCAGGTCCAGAAGGCGCTCTCCCGCAGGCTCGGCTCGTGGGACTGCTTGTGGAAGACCGTCAGGTCGAGCACGAGCAGGACCGCCACGAGGGCCCCGAAGGCGACCCAGTGGATGGCCTGGATCGGGCCCGCGGCGGCGGGAGCGACGAGCGCGGCGGCGTCGGCGACGAGGAGGAACATGGATGGCCGGTGGGCGGGGAGCGGTGGCCGGACATGGTAGCCGCCGGCGTGGTTCCGGGCACCCTCACCCCGGTCCGCTGCCGGTGGCCGCGGCGGCGGCGATGCCGCGCACGAAGCTTTCCGTCATGGCGGCGAACACCGGGGCCACGCGGTCCCACTCCCGGTCCTCGGCCTGGCAGAACAGGAGCCACACGGCCGTGGGCGTGGCGAGCGTGCGCACCTGTGCCGTGTTGGTGAGATCGAGACAGTAGAAGTTCAGGTCGAAGCCGCACAGCGGGTGGCCGCCGACCTCGTCGGCCGCGGACTCCACGTCGAGGTCGCGGTACTCGCCGCGCATCTGGTCCACCACGGCCTCCGCCAGGGCCGTCGGTCGGCCGCCCGGCGCGTGGCCGCTCACCGACCAGAAGCCGCCGTCGGGCGCGTAGACAGTGACGGCCACCGCGCCCTCGCGGGCGTCGTCGGTGTCGACCGACCAGGAGTCGGGATACGAGAAGTCGATGCCGAGCCGGTGAAAGCGCACGATCAGACTCCGGAGGACGCCGGGCCCGTGAATTGTAGGGACTTTTGCGGCGCGCGAGCGGTCTGGACGCCGCGCCGAATCCGCCGCTATCGTCCCGCCCCCATGGCCCACTCCCTCGGCACCATCGTCCCGCAGCGCCGGCCCCTGTCCGCGGGGCTCGCCGACGTCGCGCTGCCGGCGGTCATCCTCCTGGCCGTGCTAGTCGTGGTCGCGCCGGTGCCGCAGGCGGTGGTCGACCTGCTCCTGGCGGCCAACCTCACGGTCTCGGTGCTGGCCCTCCTCGGGGCCCTCGCCGCCCGCACGCCCCTGGAACTGAGCGTCTTTCCCACGTTCCTGCTCGGCGCCACGCTCGTCCGGCTCGTGCTCAACATCGCCACCACGCGGCTGATCCTCTCGCGGGCCGCGATCGACGGGACGGCCGCGGCCGGAAGGGTCGTGGAGGCCTTCGGCGAGTTCGTGGCGGCCAACGACCTCGTCGTGGGCGCCGTGATCTTCGCCATCATCGCGATCGTGCAGTTCGTGGTGATCACGGCCGGGGCCACGCGGACCAGCGAGGTGGCGGCCCGGTTCGCGCTCGACGGCCTCCCGGGCCGGCAGATGGCGATCGACGCCGAGGTGCAGGCCGGCGGGCTCACCCGCGACCAGGCGCGACAGGCGCGGCTCGACCTGCAGCGACAGACCGATTTCTTCGCCGCGATGGACGGCGCCAGTCGGTTCGTCCGCGGCGAGGCGGTGGCGAGCGTGATCATCACGCTCGTCAACGTGGCGGGCGGCCTGGCGATCGGCATGGCCGAGCACGGCATGGCCCTGGACCGCGCGCTCGGCCTCTACGCGCGGCTCACGATCGGAGACGGCCTGTCGAGCGCCGTGCCGTCGCTCTTGGTCGCCGTGGCCACCGGCCTCCTCATCTCACGGTCGAGCCACGCGGTCGACCTACCGCGGGAATTCGGGCGGCAGTTCACCGCCCGGCCCCACGTGCTGGCGATCACGGGCGTCTTCCTGGCGCTCTTGTCGCTCACCGACCTGCCGTTCCTCCCGCTGGCCGGCATGGCCGGCGTGGTGTTCGCCGCAGCCCTGTTCGCCGCGCGATCGGGACGAGCCGCGCGTGCCGCGGCGGGAACCGCCGCGCCGGCCGCGGCTGCGCCCGCCCGCGCGCTGTTTGGCGACGAGCGCCGGGTGGTGGAGTTCGGCAGGGGACTCGTCCGACTCGTGGCCTCCGGAGACGGCCGCCTGCTCGAGGCCGTGGGGGCGCTTCGCACGCGGCTCGCCGGCGACCTCGGCATCCTGCTGCCGGAGGTCATGCTCCGCGACGACCTGGCGCTCGGGGAGCGGGCCTACCGGATCACGGTGGCCGGCCAGCCCGTGGTCGAGGAGGAGCTCCCCGCCGGCCGCCTGCTCGTGATTCCGGAACCGGGGGCCGCGGCGCACGTCTCCGGCGAAGATGCCGCCGACTGGCTCGACGGCCGCCGCTGCACGTGGGCCGGCCACGCCCAGGCCGAGGCGGCCCGCCGCCGGGGCGCGACGGTGCTCGACGAGTCCGGCTGCGTGGCCCGCGCCCTCGAGGGGGCCGTGCGCCGCAACGCCGACCGGCTCCTGTCGCGCGAGGACGCCAGCCGCCTCGTGGAATCGCTGCGCGAGTCGCAGCCCGCGCTCGTCGCGCAGGTGACGCCCGAGCCGCTCTCGATCGCCCGGATCCAGCGGACGCTGCAGTGCCTGCTCGCCGAGGGCGTGCCGATCCGGCCGCTCGGCGACCTGCTCGAGATCATGGCCGATCACGCGGGCGAGGCCGCTGAGACCGCCGACCTTGCCGAGCTCGTGCGCCGGCGGATGGCGGCCACGATCTGCCGCCGGGCGGTCGACCCGCGGGGCCGGCTCACCGCCGTCCGGCTCACCGCCGCGGCGCTTGACGCCTGCGTCGGCCAGCGGCCGCCGGCGAAGCTCGTGGCTGAGATCCGGCGGGCCGTCCGCATCGCCGTGGAGCGGGGCGGGGCGCCCGTGGTGCTGGTGCCAGGCGACGTCCGCCGCCAGGTGCGCGGGGCGCTGGCGCGGCACCTGCCGGGCGTGACCGTGCTGGCGGAGGAGGAGGGGGCCGACGCCCGCGGCCTCGAGGTGTTCGCGACCGTGTCGGGCGAGGAGGCGGCCCGCGCGGCCTGACGCCCGGCGACGGCACGGACGTGGCCCGTGCATGTGATGTTCTTGTGAGCCTGGAGAAGCCGGGCGGACCGTGCGGTCCGCCGGAAAAAACATCGAGACCTGCCCGCCCTCCGGTCGAAATCAATCGGTTCGGCGGCGCCAGGTGAACGACGGACCGCACCACGAGGGTGCGGCAGCCCTGTCAAGGAGGAGCCCGTGGCACAGCACGCGAACCAGCCGTCGCCCGAGGAGGT
>JBJTIV010000285.1:0-5129 GCA_046095145.1 Planctomycetaceae bacterium | reverse complement strand
CCCCGCCTGCCATGAGGGAACGGCGCTGCGGCGACGCACTCACGGCATGGCGACGGGCGTGAGCATCGCCTCGAGCGTGCCCTCGTTGTCGGCGAGGTCGCCCGGTGACTCGTTGATCTTCAGATACAGCGGGCCGTCGGTGACGGCGGTGAGCGTGGGCCTCGCGCCGTCGCCGAGGATCACGAACCGGGGCCTGCCGCCGTCCGCGGGCTTCTCGACCCACTGGGCGGCGAGCAGCCGGCCGGCGGGCCGGCCGCGATACCAGCGGAGCGAGATGCCGTCGGCCTCGCTCTCGATCACCGTCGCCGGCCCGGTCTCGCGCGCCGGCAGGTCGCCGAGGCGGATCGTGCCCGTGGCCGTGATCGCGTAGGTGCCGCCGGCGGCCAGCGCGAGGCCGGTGTTCTGCCAGCCGCGGGAGGCCGCCACCGTGAGCCGCTCGTCGCCGGCCGGACTTCTGCCCGGCGACCAGTCGATCGCCGACCGCACGACGTCGTAGCCGTAATCGACCTCGTCGGTGAAGGCGTCGAAGTCGCGGGCCGCGCGGGCGGCGTCCCAGCCGGCGGACTCGGCGAGCCGCTCGGTGAATACGGCGTCGAGCGGGCCGCGCTCGCAGGCGGCGAAAGCCGCGGCATGGGCGGGATGCAGCGCGAGCAGCGCGACCGCGGCCCAGCTCGCCGCGTAGGCCGAGATGTCACGGTGATCCGTGGGCGGCGTCGTGAACACGTCGGCCAGGCCGGGCACCGCGGCGGCCCGCCGCAGCGCGCGGATCCGCTCGATCCTGCCGAGCTGCTCGACGTCGGCCGGCCGCGCGGGCAGCGGCGCGGGCACGACCCGCGGGCGGCCGTCGGCGCCGGGCTCGAGACGGTGCGTGGCAAGGAATTCGGCGATGCCCTCGGTGTACCAGGGCGGCGCGGCGAGGCCGCGCACGGTGAGCGTGAAGGCGTGCACGCCCTCGTGGAGGAGCAGGTGCCGCCGGTAGGCGGGGTTCGACTGGTCCATGAGCCAGAACCGGTTGCGGTCGCAGAAGCCGTTGGGGAACTCGGGAATCGAGTCGGGCAGGAGGCCGGCTGCGCGAAACCGCTCGCGGTCGACCACCAGGCAGCCGAAGGCCTGCCAGTCGGCGAGCGTCGCGGGATCGAGGCGATAGTGCGCGCACCAGCCGGAGAAGGCCTGGTCGAAGATCGCGGGCAGGTCCTCGACGCCGTCCCCGTCCCGCACCGGCCGGTCGGTCGCCAGGACGAGCCGTTCTCCCGCAAGCACCCGCAGCCCGGCGCGGCGGGCCTCGGCCGCGGCGCGGTCGACGTCGACCACGTCGGCCGCCGTGGGGGCGCCGCCGCCGGCGACGCCCACGGGCACGAGCAGGATGCCCAAGACAGTGGCAAGGATGGGCCTGGCGTCGCACATCCACCCCAGTTCACCCAGTCGCTTCACCCGCGGCAAGGCGGGCGGGCGCGGCCGTGGGGCCCTGCATGGGCGGGCCGGGGAATTCCGAGTGTTCCGGGGCGGGCCGGCGGCGAGGACACGCCCGGCCCCCGGGAGGCGAGGCGTGCATGCGGTGGCGGCGCGGGCATGACCGGCTCGATGGCGCGCGAATCATGACGGCGCTGGCGGCCTGCCTCGCCGTGGTGATCACGGTCACGGCGGCTGCGCGCGGCGACGATGCGACGGCCGGCACCTCGGGCACCGCGGCCATCGGCTCCGGCACCGTTCCCTACTGGCAGGCTCCGCCGCTGCCCACCGCCGTGATCCAGGGGGGCGCGATCCCCGCCGGCTGGCAGCCGCAGGCGGTGCCCTACCGCGGCGTCGGTCCCGACGGCAAGCCGATCACGATGTACTTCGCGCCGACCTACGTATTCACCTACCAGGCGGGTCCGCCGGTGCTCGCCGCGCCGCCGGTGAACCGCCAGCCGCCGGCGACGTACGCGCCGTCGCCGTGGAACTATCAGGCGCAGGGCGTGCAGCCCGTGCCCGTGGCGCTGCCGCCGGCGACGGTGGCGCGGTATCAGCCCGCGCCGTACCAGTTTCCGCCCGGTGCGCGGGCGCTCTCGGGCACGCCCGTCGTGCCGCCGGCCACGCCGCTGCCGGGCCCGCCGCCGATGGCGGCACCGTCGCCATACCTGGCTCCGCCGCCGCTGCCGCAGCCGGTCGCGCAGGGGCCCTATGGCGCCGGGCCTCCGCCGCAGATGGCGCCGCCGCCCCAGCAGTGGGTGCCGTCGAACGCGCCGCCACCGCCGGGCCTGGCGCCGGCCGATGGTGGCGGCTGGGCGGGCGCGGCGCCGGTGGCCGCCGCGACCGTGCCCCTGGCGGCGGCCGCGGTCGCCACCGCGCCGAATCCGCCGCCCACCGCGTCGCTCACCCCGCCGCCGATCCCGGCGGCCGGCACTCCCGTCGCGGCCACGTCGAGTCGCAGCAAGTCGGCGCCGCTGCCGCCCGGCGCGTCGACTGCGAACACGCACCTCTGGAAGGTGGTGGGCGTGCACGACGGCGACACGGTCACGTGCCTCGACGAGGCCAACCAGCAGCAGAAGATCCGTCTCGCCGAGATCGACGCGCCGGAGGTGTCGCAGGACTTCGGGAAGGTGTCGCGCGAGGCCCTGGCGGGCATGGTGTTCGGCAAGACGATCCAGGTGGTGGACGACGGCCGCGACCGCTACGGCCGCTGGATCGGCCACCTTTACGTGGACGGCCTCGACGTGAACCGGCAGATGGTGGCCACCGGCATGGCGTGGCACTACGCGGCCTACTCCAAGGACCCGTCGTTGGGGACCCTGCAGTCGCAGGCCCAGGCCCAGCGGCTCGGCCTCTGGAGCCAGCCCAACCCGATGCCACCGTGGGATTACCGCAAGAACGGCAAGAAGAAGGCGGCGTGATGCCGGCGCCGCAGGCGGGAGCCTGTGGCGGCGAGGGCCAGGGCGACGAGCGCCGCGAACGGGCCCCCGGCGGGTTCGGGCACGACGGCCACGGCGGAGGCGAACGACCCGACGGCGAACGGCGCGAGCCCGCTCTGCAGCCCGCCCGCAATCGACACCGCGCCGGGCGAGAGCGTCGCGCCGCCGCCAAAGACGACGTTGCCGACGATGGTGCCGGAGCCGCCGAGGGTCTGGCCGGCGGCCACGACGAGGCCGCCCGCCACCCGCGACACGTCGAGCGTGGCGCCAGCCCGCACGTCCACCAGCGGTGACGTGCCGAACGTGCCTGCCGGATCGACGATCAGCGAGCCCGCGGCGACCACCGTCGTGCCGGAGTAGGTGTTCGCGCCGTCGAACACCACGGCGCCGCTGCCGGTCTTCGTGACGGTGGCCGCGATCACGATCGAGCGGTAGCCCTTCTCGAACTGCGTGCTCGTGCCGCTGGCCACGTCGAGCACCACGTCGGGCGGCGTGAGCGTGGCGAGGAAGGCGTCGAACTCGGCCTTGTTGAAGGGCGTGGTGGGCACGCCCACGCCGATCACCGCCGAGCGGTAGCCGTCGCTGTTGACCCAGGGCTGGAGGTCGGCGAAGTCGACCCGGTCGTCTCCGCTTGAGTCTCCGACGAGGAACGTGCGATTGCCGACGGTCGGGGCGTAGTTGTCGCGCATGATGCGGAAGTCGGCGAAGTCCACCACGCCGTCGAGGTTGGTGTCGGCCTTGATGAAGAGTTCGGGGATCACCCGGCCGGCGAGCGTGGGATCGGGCACGTAGTCGAGGAACTGCTCGAGGATCTGCACGTCCTTCCACGACACGATGTCGTTGCCGTTCATGTCGAACTTGAGATCGGCGACATTCGTCTTCACGTTGGCCGTGCCGCCGGCGGTGACCTGCGGCTTGAAGAGGGCGATATCGGCGCTCGTGACGGCGTTGTCGCGGTTGAAGTCACCCGGCTTGAAGACGATCGCGCCGGCGACCACATTGGCCCCCGACTCGCGATACAGGATTTGCGTGACCGGAAACGATCCCGCCGTGCCGGTGTAGGTGATCTCCCGCGGCTGAAGGCGGTCATACAGCAGATTCACGCTCGTGAAAGCCGCGACCCGCTCCGTTCGGTTGGCGACCTTCGAGATACGGCCCTCCGCGTCCATCCGGTAGATGCCCTGTAGCCTCTGCAGCGTGTTGGTGTTGTTGTTCCACACGCCGAAATACATGTCGCTGCCGTCGAAGGCGATGGAACTGATCCGTGGCGAGGACATGGTTCCCGACACGGACAAAAAGTCGGCCAAAGCTGCGGCACTGACAGCCACCTGAAGCCCGGATGTCGTGGTGCCGTCGTGCGTCACGAAGTCGATGCCGCCGACGTTGCCGATCCCGGCCGTGCCCGAGACGCCCGAAAAATAGATGCGATCCACGCCACCAGCAGAAAAAACGCCCGGTTCGCTGTTCTCCATGCTGATGGGAACTATCCGCTGCGGGCTCCCAGCAAGGGCACCGACTTTCCAGAGTCCGCCGAGGGTTCCCGGACTGGCGTCTGTGAAGTACACGCTCTGGCCGTCACCGCTCCACGCCATTTGTCTTCCGAGGTTGGTGCTCGTGCTGGTCGAGTCCGCAGCGGCTTGCATGTCGGCCAGCGTGACGCGACTGGTGAGTGCATCGGATGCGTCACCAGACGGTTCGGCGGGCCCGAGATCGTAGGTGTAGAGCCGCTTCGTGACATCGGCGTAGTAGACGCGCGTCCCGTTTATCGACTCGTAAACCCGTGCCCCCGAGTCGGCGCATACCGCGAAACTGTAGGCGGGCGTGTCTCCGATCGGCAGCGGATTCAACAGCATCCCATTGAGCGTGCCGGTGGCGTCACCGATGAGGTTCGAATTGTCGTTGATATAAAACCTCTGCATCGACGTGATGTAGATCATCGTCTGTGACGTCTGGTTCCCGGAACCGACCCCGGAAACCTTGATGACTTGGTCGGCGCTGTTGGTCGCCAGGAACACCGAGTCGGTCGTTGGGTCGTAGCCGAACGCCCGGAGCGTGACACCGGGTGTCACGATCCGACTGAGTTGGTCCTGTGCGATGGCCGGGCCGAGCGAGAACAAGCCGAGCCACGCAGTGAACGCTGCGACCGCAGTCTTCAATCCGCCCGAGTTCTTCACGATACCCATGGTCACTGCTCGATGGTGTTCGTTTCGGCGTTGAAGAAGCCCACGCTGCCGTCCACAT
>JBJTIV010000284.1:0-3042 GCA_046095145.1 Planctomycetaceae bacterium | reverse complement strand
GGCACCGTCGAGCTGCGCGATCTCCTTGATGCCCTCGCGCACCCGGCGAACCAAGAGCGTGGCGGTGGCGGTGAGCGAGACCAGCGGCACGGTCCGCATCTTCCAGAACGGCGAGGTGGTGCTGCGGATCGAGCCCTTCCGCCGCGCGATGAAGTGGAAGGACTTCGAGTACGAGCCCCCGGCCGGAGACTAGCGTCACGCCCGGGCTCGGCATCCTGCCGCCCCGGGCTTGGCCGGCCTCCGCCGGCTGGACTCAACCCGGCCCTCCGGGCCTGGCGCGTGGTTGGGCGCCTTGCAAGCCCGGAGCGGAAGCGACGGGACTCCGGGTTGTTGGGCAAGACCGTCTCGGATTTTTCCGCCCCCTCGACGGGACTCCGGGTTCTTGGGCAAGACCGGTTCGTGCATGGAAGGCTCGGCGGTGATCACTCCCGGAGTCCCCCAGCTGCCGCCGGGGGCTTCAGCAAGCACGGCGCGCACCATCATTGCTTGCGCTCCGGGCTTCCTTGCGGAGCCATCACCTGGTCTCACCCGTGGCGGCGAACGTCCAGCGAGAGGACACGGGCATCCCCGAAGCCGCGTTGGGCGCGTCGACGCCTGACGACCGAATGCGGGCGGCCAGAAGCTCATGTGGGAGCCGTCTCACGCGGGTATGCTGGCCCGCGGATGAGCGACGATGCCGCCACGTCCGCGCCGGATCTGCACGGCAAGACCGTGCTGGTGGTCGACACGCTGTCGCGGATCTATCAGCTCTTCCACGCGCTGCCCGAGATGACGGCGCCCGACGGCACGCCCGTCTCGGCCGTGTACGGCTTCGCCCGCGACCTGCTCGACATCGTGGGGAAGAAGCGGCCGGACTACGTGTTCTGCGCGATGGACCCGCCCGGGCCCACGTTCCGCCACGAGCGGTTCGCCGACTACAAGGCCACCCGCGCGGAGATGCCGCCCGACCTCGTGCCGCAGATCTCGCTCGTGCGGCGGTTGCTCGACATCATGGGGATCCCGTGCCTGGAGCTCCCCGGCTACGAGGCCGACGACGTGCTGGCCACGCTCGCGCGATGCACCGTCGGCGCCGGCGGCGAGTGCACGATCGCCACGGCCGACAAGGACGCCCGGCAGCTGCTCGGCGACCGCGTGCGGCTGCTGAACCTGCGGTCGAATGCGGTGCTGGGGCCCGACGAGCTGGCGGCCGAGTGGGGCATCCGTCCCGACCAGGTCGTCGACTTCCTGGCGCTCGTGGGTGACGCGGTCGACAACGTGCCCGGGGTGCCGGGCATCGGGCCGAAGACCGCGACCGAGCTCCTGCAGCGGTTCGGCACGCTCGACGCGGTGCTCGAGCGGGCGGGGGAGGTCACGCAGACCAAGCGCCGCGAGAACCTCATCGCCCACGCCGACGCCGTCCGCGGCGGCCGCGAGCTCATCCGCCTCGACGAGGCGGTGCCCGTGCCCATCCCGTGGGAGTCCGGCCGGCTCCACGAGCCGGACTACGACCGGCTGGCGGCCTTCTTCGGGGAGCTGGGCTTCCGCGGCCTGCTCGCGCAGGCCCGCGGCAAGGCGGGCCGCGGGGCGGAGTCGGCGGCCTCCGCGCCGGTGAAGCCCGCGCCGCGCACGCTCTTCGACATGGACGCCGAGGCGGGTGCGGCCACGGCGGCCGGGCCGGCGCCGGCCGAGATCGTCACGCCCGGCGACGCGGACGACCTCGCGGCGGCCGTCGCACGACTCGGCGCCGGGCCCGTCGTGATCTGCGTGGCCCGGCGGCCCGGCGGCTCGAGCATGGCGCCGCCGCTCGGGGCGGCGCTGGCCGCCGGCGGTGCCGTCGTGTGGGTGGGCCGCGAGCAGATGGAGTCCGCCGCCGTGCGGGACCTGCTCGCCGATCCGGCGGTGCCCAAGCACGGCCACGACCTCAAACGGCAGGACGTGGCCCTGCGCACGATCGGGCTCGGTCTGGCCGGCGCGGCTTTCGACACGCTGCTGGCCGCCTACCTGCTCGAGGCCGGCGAGCGCAACCTGGGCCTCGTGGAGACCGCGCGGCGGCACGGCGTGGCCGTGGCGGCGCTCGTGCCCGCCGACCTCGCCGACACGGCCGTGGAGCAGCCCGCCGACGCGGCGCAGGCCGCGGCCCACTGCCGTCTGGTGGCCGCGCTCGGTGGCGCGCTGCCGGCGGCGCTCGCGACGGCGGGCCTCGAGCCGCTGTTCCGCGACGTGGAGATGCCGCTGGCCGGCGTGCTGGCCGACATGGAATACCGGGGTGTGCGGATCGACACCGCGGCGCTGGCGGCGCTCGCGGCCGACTATGCGGCACGGCTGGCCGCGCTCGAGGCCGAGATCCACGCGCTGGCCGGGCGGGAGTTTTCCATCGCCTCGCCGCTGCAGCTGCGGGCGGTGCTGTTCGAGGAGCTCGAACTGCCGGTGGTGAAGCGGACGAAGACCGGGCCGAGCACCGATGCGGAGGTGCTCGAGGAACTCGCGCCGCTCCATCCGCTGCCGGCGAAGCTGCTCGAGCACCGTCGCTACGCCAAGCTCAAGAGCACCTACGTCGACGCCCTGCCGGCGCTCGTGGATCCCGGCGACGGCCGCGTCCACACGTCGTTCAACCAGACGGTGACGGCCACGGGCCGGCTCAGCTCGAGCGACCCGAACCTGCAGAACATCCCCGTCCGCTCCGCCGAAGGGCAGCAGATCCGGGCGGCGTTCCTGCCACGGGAGCCCGGCTGGCGGTTCGTGTCGGCCGACTACTCGCAGATCGAGCTCCGCATCCTGGCCCACCTCTCCGGCGACGCGGCGATGCGGCGGGCGTTCGCGGCCGGCGAGGACATCCACGCCCGCACCGCGGCCGCGGTCCGCGGCGTGGAGCCGGCGGCCGTGACGTCGGCGGACCGCCGGGTCGCGAAGGCCGTGAACTTAGGCATCCTGTACGGCCAGAGCGCCTTCGGGCTGGCCAAGGCGCTCGGCATCCCGCAGGCCGAGGCCGCGGACTTCATCACCGCCTACTTCAGGGCCTTCGCGGGCGCGGCCGCGTTCATGGACGACGTGCTCGACCGCTGC
>JBJTIV010000283.1:0-2365 GCA_046095145.1 Planctomycetaceae bacterium | reverse complement strand
GAGGCGACGGTGTTCACCGCCTCGGACACGGCCTACGCCTCCCCCCACACCGGCTACATGCTCAGCAGGAACACCACGTTCCTGCTCGAGATGGGCGATTCCGGCAGCCCGCTGTTCGCGCGGCTCACCAATCCCGATGGCCGGCCCGAACTGGCGATCATCGGCTCGCACTCGGCCGTCGACGTCACGAACGGGATCAACGTCCACAATTTCCTCGGCCGGCGCGACGTCATCGACGCGCTCAACGGGATCATGACGGCCGACGGCTTCGCCCTGCGGGTCACGGGCACGACCCGCGCCACGTGGGTGGGCGGGTCGAACACCTCGATCGGCAGCCGCCAGTCCTGGGGGCTGCCCCGGTTCACGTCGGCCCCGTCGGATGCGTACGTGCTCTTCGACGCGGAGACGGCGGCCGGGCGCACGGTGACGGTCGATGCCGCCCGCACGCTCCGGGGGCTGTCCTTCGCTTCGAGTGCCGCCTCCTCCGACGGCTTCCTGTTCAGCGGCACGGCGACGCTCACCATCGGCCGCGGCGGGATCACGAACTACGACGGCGACCGGCAGGTGATCGGAGTGCCCCTCGCCCTCGACGACCACCAGTATTGGGACGTGGGGCCGGGAGGTGTGACGGTCGGAGGGATCGCCACGCGGGGCCAGCTGCTCGAGGTCGCCGGCAGCGGCACGGCGGTGGTGACCGCCGCGATCTCGGGCTCCGGCGCCCTGAGCGTGTCGGGGCCGGGCGTGGTGCGGCTCGACGCCGGCGGCAGCTACACCGGCGCCACGCGGGTGTTCGGCGGCACGCTCGCCCTCGGGGCCGGGGCCGGGATCACCGGCTCGCGGCTCGTGACGCTGGAGGCCGGCGCGGGCTTCGACGTGACGGCGCTGGGCTCGTACGCCGTGCCCTCCGGGCAGACCCTCGCGGGGTCGGGGACCGTGTTCGGGTCGGTCGTGTTCGGCGCGGGCACGACGCGGTCGCCGGGCCGTGAGGTGTCGGTGACGCCGGTCGCGGGCGGCGGCCTGGCGGCCGCGGTGCTGACGGTTCCCGAGCCCGCGGCACTGGCCCAGGGGCTCGCCGGCCTGGGATTCTTCGCCGGCTCGCTGTGGCTCACGGCGCCGGGCCGCCGACGCGGCCGCGCGGCGGGCGCGGCTACTCGTTGACGTAGGTCTCGAGGAACCGCGCCAGGCTGTGGAAGTCGCTGCCGCGCTCCACGTAGCGGACCACGGTGACGAGCGGGTTGGGGTCGACGAGCTCCTCGACGGGCACGTAGGCGAGGTCGAGCTGGCCCGACACGCTCACCATCACGCCGTCGAGCCCGCGCTCGGCGAGCGCCCGGTAGCCGCCGACGCCGAGCTGGCTGCCGAGCATCACGTCGAAGGCGTGGGGCTTCGCGCAGCGGGCCTCGTAGCCCAGCTGCAGGCCCACCACCTTGCGGGATCGTCCCGTCTGCCTCTTGAACTCCTCGGCCACGAGCCGGGCGAACATGCGACCGAGCTGCACCTCGGTGATCGAGATGTGGCCGTGCTCGTCGCGGGCGATGCCCTCGAGGGCCTTGGCCGGCAGGTACTCGGCGAGGCCCTCGGCCATGACGATCACGCCGTACTGCTTGCCCTCCTGCTCCTCGCGCACCCGCATCGTCTTCACGATCCGGTTCACGACCTCGTCGATGTTCATCACCGGCTTGACCTTCGTGCGGCCCTCGGCGTCGGTGACGGTCTCCTCGCCACGGTACTTTCCGTGGATGTCCTCCACGCTGATGACGAGGCTCGCCTCGCCCGCGATCGCCGCGCCGTAGGACAGCCACCCGGCGCTGCGGCCCATCGTCTCGCAGAGGAAATACGACCGCGCCGCCTCGGCGTCGTAGAGGAGGTTGCGGATCTCGCTGCCGAGCGTGTCGACGGCGGTGAAATAGCCGAACGTGAAGTCGATGCCCATGTAGTCGTTGTCGATCGTCTTGGGCAGGTGGACGACCGGGATCCGCTTGCCCCCCTGGGGCAGCCCGTCGTGGGAGTGGAGACGATCCTGGAAGAGCTTGAACTTGTTGGCGGTCTTGAGCGTGTCGTCGCCGCCGATCGAGATCAGCGCCTCCACGCCGAGCGACTTGAGGCCCTCGTGGACGTTCTTGAGCTGCTGCACCCGCTGCGGATCGTCGAGGTGGGCGGGCGCCGACACGAGCTTGCCGGGGTTCGTGCGGGCGGTGCCCAGCATGATGCCCTGGCCGCTGCGGGTCCGCTTGAGGAAGTCGGGGGTGATGCGGATGTAGTCGCGGCCCTCGGCGAGCGGCTTGGCGGGCGAGAACTCGGCCAGCGACGAGTAGCCGTGCTTCATGCCCAGCACCTCCGTGCCCTCGCGCATGAACGACATGGC
>JBJTIV010000282.1:0-6661 GCA_046095145.1 Planctomycetaceae bacterium | reverse complement strand
CGATCCGGCCGACGTGCCCCGGCTCCTGGCCGCGCTCGAGCCGGTCGCCGGCCGGCCGGCCGACCTGGCGATCGGCTCGCGGCGGGTGGCGGGAGGCCGCACCGTGGGGTGGGGCTGGAAGCGGCAGGTGGCGAGTGGGCTCGGGTCGTGGTTCACGCGCTGGATCCTGTGGGTGCCGGTCCGCGACGCCTCGGGCGGGTTCCGCGCGGTGCGGCTCGAAATCCTCGATCGGCTCCCGGGAGACTTCGCCCAGGGCTATGCGTTCCAGGAGGACTTCCTCTGGCGGTTGCACCGTGCCGGCGGCCGGATCGTGGAGGTGCCGATCACGTTCACCGATCGCGAGCGCGGCGCGAGCAAGGCGGACTTCGCCGAGGCCCGCCGGAGCATCGGCGAGCTGCTGGGCCTCGCGCGACGCACGTGGCTGGGCGGCTAGGCCGCTCCCCGGCCCCGCATGGCACGCTGGGCGGCCTTCAGGCCCGGAGTCCCGTCGCTCCCGCTCCGGGCTTCCCGAGATGGCGGCTACCGGATCGTCGGGCCGAGGGTGGGCGACGTCGGCCGCTACCGCATCGCCGGGCCGAGGGTCGGCGACGTCGGCGCCTGGAGGTTGAGGGGCGGTGGGCCGCCGGGCGGACGTTCGGCTTGGGGCTGCGGGGCCGTCGGGTCGGGCTTCTCTCCGAGTGCCACGGCGAGGCTCTCCTGTGCGTCCTTCATGCCCGGCGCGATCTCCAGCGCCCGGCGAAACTGCACGATCGACTCCTCCGTCTTGCCGCTCTTGTAGAGGGCCACGCCGTAGTTGTTGATGAGCGCGGGATTGCCAGGCTCCTTCTCGAGGAGTTCACGGTACTTCCCCGCCGCCTCGTCGAAGCGGCCCGCCGCGGCCAGGGAGTTGGCGAGGTTCACGTGGATCGCCGGCACGTGCGGCGTCACGCGGCAGGCCTCGGCGAACTGTTCGACGGCCAGCCGCATGAACTCGTCGGCCGCCTTCTTGTCGCCCCGCTGCGCGGCCCCCATGGCCCGATGCGAGTAGGCCGTGCCCAGGTTGTTGTGCGTCTCGCCGAGGTCGGGCCGCAGCGCGGTCGACCGCGTGAAGTGGTGGAAGGCGCCGAGGTTCGGGATCCGCGTGGCCGGCTCGATATTCTCCACGTGGCCGCGGGCGAAATTCTTGGCGCCCAGGCGGTTGTGGGCCTGCCAGGCGTTTTCGTTGTAGGTGAGCGTGTGGGTCCAGAGGGCATCCTCGTTGACCCAGCAGGCGGCGTAGCGGAACGACATGATCGTGAGCGCCGCGAGCACCACGGTGGCGCCGGCCGTGATCAGCCGCCGCTGGTCCTCGTCGGCCCGGTTGAACCAGGTGGTCAGGCCCGCCGCCAGGAGGCCCACGAGGCTGATCATCGGCAGGTAGATGAAGTGGTCGGCGGCCCAGGTGATCCGCATGTAGGAGATGGTGATGAAGCCGAGCACCGGCGCCACCATGAGCAGGAAGAAGCCGAAGGCGAAGATCGCGTGGCGGCCCCAGCCGGCGCGGTTCTTCCAGAACCACCAGCCGAGGGCGGCGATCACGAGCCAGGGGAGGAACTGCCAGAGCTTCGGCGGATCGACCTCCCACTTCGTGTAGATCGGCAGGAGGTTGAGCGGCCAGACGAGCAGTTTCAGGTACCAGAGGATCGACATGCCGGAACTGGCCAGTCGCGAGTCGAGGCCGCCGACGAGGATCTTCTCCGCGCCGATGGCCCGGCCGTGCTGGTACCAGATCGTGATCAATCCGAGCACGACCGAGATCGCGAAGAACGGCGCGGCGAACACGACGTCGCGGACCGTGACGGAGTTCCGCTTCCACCAGGCGTAGAACAGGATCAGCACCGGCAGGGCCACGACCGAGGTCTTGGCGAACATGGCCAGCAGGAACAGCACGATCGCCGACCCGTAGTGGAAGCCGGCGCGTCGCGAATCGGCCGCCTCGCCCGCCTGCACGAGGTCGTCGAAGCGGATGTAGTGGATGCAGGCCCAGAGGAAGAGCGGCAGCGAGAGCGTGTTCTTGAGCTCGGAGACCCAGGCCACCGACTCCACGCACACCGGGTGCACGGCGAAGATGAACGCACCGAGCCAGGCGCCCGGCAGCCGCATGACCGAGAACAGCCGCCACAGCGACAGCGCGCCGATGATGTGCAGGAGCACCGTCACGATGTGGTAGCCCGGGGGCCAGGCCACCGCGGGGCCGCCCGGCACGACCGGCCCACCGTTGCGGGGATCCATGCGGAAGAAGGGCCACTGGGCCCACAGCGCCGTGTAGCTGAGCGGGAAGTAGTCGGCCCCGTCCGGATAGAACCAGAGCTTCATCAGCGATCCGAGGTGGTCCGTCGGCGCGGATGGATCGGGCGACAGCCGGTGCTGCACGATCGGATTGGCCGTCAGGAGCTGGTCGTCGTCCCAGAGCCAGTCCGCCGGCAGCGTCGGGTTGCAGACCGGCGAATAGATCCAGAGCGCCGCCAACACGATGAGCGCGGCCTTGAGGGGCCACAGCGGCACGAGCGGCGACGCGTCTCCATTGCCGCCCGGGGGCGACGGAGGCTGTCGCACCTCGCGTTCCGTCCGCTCCATCCGCTCGGGCGACCTGCCGGTCTTGGCGTTTCTGCGCTGCGTCTGCATGGGGCGGTCCTGCGGCTGGCCTCGGGCGGCGACGAGGCGACAGTCACCGAGCGTACGACCGGCCGCGGGGTCGCACAATCGCCTGCGATTTCAGGGCTTCGCGGGCGTTTCCGCGGTGGCTCGTGCGGGTCGCCGCGCGAGCAATGCCTTCACCCCGTCGGCCTCGGCGCGCTCGAGGGCGAGGGCGGCGACCCGGGCGTCGGGGTCGGCCAGCCGCGGGTCGTTCTCGAGGGCCGTCGCGACCGCGGCGTCGGCCTCCACGGTCCGACCCTGGCCCTCGAGCGCGAGAGCCAGGGACACCCACGTGTCGCCGCGGCTGCTGCCGGAGAGCACGAGCGCGTGCCGAGCGGCCCGCTCGGACTCGGTGAATTGTCCGGCCTCACGAAAGGCGGCCGCGAGGCCGCTGGCGGCGGAGTACGACGCCGGGTTGCGGGTCAGCGTGTCGGTCCAGAGCGCCATCGAGTTGGACCAGACCCGCTGCCGGGCCATGCACGCGGCGGCGAGCAGGCCGAGCGCGACGAGTCCGACGCCGAGACCGATCTGCCGCCGTTCCCGCGACGCTCGCGACCAGGACCTGGCGACGAAGCATGCGACGATCACGGCCACGCCTGCCAGCGGCAGGTAGAGATACCGGTCGGCCGCGGCCCGGTAGATCGGCACGAGATTGGAGACGGGCACAAGCGGCAGGAGCATGAGCGCGGTGCCGAACGCGATCCGCCGGTCGCGCCAGCCAAGCCACGCCAGCGCGGCCCCGAGCGCAGCCACGACGGCGATCGCCAGCGGCAGCGGCAGGTGCGCCACGGACGGGCCGCCATAGTCGGCACAGAGATACACGGGGCAGGCGACGAGCTGGGCGTAGAGCGCGAGGATCCGCGGCTCGAGGGCCAGCGCTGCGGCGAGCGATCCCCCGGGATACTCGGGCTTCACGTCGAAGATCCGCGACGTCTCGGGCTCGAGCAGGAACCGGGCGGCCAGGAACGCCAGTGACAGGGCCGCCCCGCCGCCGAGGGCGACGGTCCAGAAGCGGCGGTCCGCGCCGCGGTGAAAGAGCCACCAGTAGGCCCCGAGCACGACCGGCGCCGCGATGCCCGACTCCTTGCTCGCACAGGCGAACAGGCAGCAGGCCGCACAGGCCACGGCCCGCCATGGAGCTGGGGAATGGCTGTCGGGACCGCTTGTGCTCAACAACCCGGAGTCCCGTCGCTGCCGCTCCGGGCTTGGAAGCGATTCCATGCGAGCCCCCGGCAGAAGCCGGGGGACTCCGGGTGACCCGTCGTCCTGTTCTCCATGCAGCGAATCGCAGCACCGCGACGCGAGCACGATCGCGCCGAGCGTGAACGCGGCGACGAGCAGGTCTTCCCGAAACGTCGGCTCGCAGACGGCCTCGGTCACGAGGGGATGCACGGCGAAGAGGATTGCGCCTGCGAATGCGGCCACGCTCGTGGGCGTGAGGCCTCGGACGGCGGACTCGTCCGTCTCGAGCGCTGCTCCGCCGCGACCGGTTCGCGGCACGACGTCGCGAAGCACGAGCCAGAGCAGCACGACGTTACCGCAGTGCAGCAGGATGCTCGTGAGGTGGTAGCCGAACGGATCGCGGCCCCACAGCGCGGCGTCGAGCATGATCGATGCCAGGTGCACCGGGCGGTTGAAGTCGAGCACGTCCATGCCGAGGACGGCAAAGGACAACACGGCCGGCCAGTTCCGTGGATCGTGCGGGAAGGGATCCGTCAGGATCTGCAGCCGCGCGTCGTAGACGAAGTTGGCCGAGAGCGTGGGCGAGAAGACCGCGAAGGTGATCGCGGCGAGGATGGCGGCGGTGCGGGCGGCGGGTGGCACGGGCCTGGCGGATCGCTCGCGAAGGGAACGACAGAGAACGGGCACGGCAGCCGATTGTACGGGTGAATCGCCGCGATCGGAATCGGCGTCCGTCTCCATCCGCGCTGTCTTATCACCATCCCGCTGCTACGATCTTTGTCCATGAACCAGAGGCGACAACGGGACGGCGTCGGGGCGCATCAGGCGGCGGCGCCCCCGCCCCCGAATGCCGGCAACGCGCGGAGCGTCGATCCCGACTGGGTCGTGGGCCGCCTGTTGCTCCTGGTCTTCATCTGCAGCCTCCTCTACGCGGTGTGGGCCGCGAGCATCGGCTGGGGCAACACCCTCAACGACCGGCATTCGTTCCGGCAGACCCAGACGGCGACGACGGCCTACTGGATGATCGGCAAGCCCTTCCGGCTCGCCTACGAGACGCCGGTGCTGGGCCAGCCGTGGGCGATCCCGATGGAGTTTCCGCTCTACCAGTGGATCGTGGCCCGGATCGTGGGCTTGTTCGGTACGCCGCTCGACCAGACGGGTCGGTTCGTGTCGCTCGTGTTCTTCCTGCTGACGACGATCCCGCTCTACCGCCTCGTGCGCAGCCTCGGCGTATCGGCCCACAACGCCTGGGTGCCGCTCGTTCTGTTCGTCACCAGCCCCTTCTACATTTTTTGGTCACGGACGTTCATGATCGAGTCGACGGCGCTTTGTTTTTCGGTGGCGTACCTTGCTGCGGTGGTGGAGGCTGCGAGGGGTGATCGTCGCTGGATTGCGACGGGGCTGGCGGCCATCTGCGGCACGGTGACGGCCCTCGTGAAGGTGACCACGTTTCTGCCGTTTCTTGGCTTGGCGGGCTTGGCGTTTGCCGTGCGCGCGTGGGTCGAGTGGCGGGGTCCGCGTAACGTCTCGGCCATCAAGACGCTCGCCGTCCGCGCGGCGATCGCGGCAGTCGTGCCCTTCGGAATCGCGACGGCGTGGGTACGGTTCGCCGACGACATCAAGGCAGCGAACCCCTTGGCTCGTGTCTACCTGACGTCGGATGGGGCCAGCGACTTCATTTACGGCACGTGGACCCAGAAGTTCTCCGGTTTCACGTGGGGCATGATCATCAGCCGGTTTCCGGAACTCATCGGCCTGCCGCCCCTTGCTTGGCTCATGCTGGGCGCGACCCTTGCCGTGACGCTCGTGCATCGGCGACGGTGGCGGGAAACGCTCGTATCACTGGCCGCCTACCTGCTCGCGCCGGCTGTGTTCACAAACCTGCATTTCGTGCACGACTACTACGCCAACGCCAACGGCATTTTTCTGATCGCCGCGATCGCCTTCGCGATCGTGGGCCTAATCGAAGATGCGGCGACCCGTGGTGCCGGGCTGGTCCTTGCGTCGGTGGCCCTCGTCACTGCAGTCTGGGGGCACGCTGTGCTATATGGACCGCGGCAGGCGACGAACAGCGCCGAGATCCTGCAGGCCGCCGAATACATCCAATCGGCCACGGCCGAAGATTCGGTGATCGTGTGCCTTAGCAACGATTGGTCGCCGTTGGTGTCATACTACGCCGGCCGGCGTTCCATAAACCTGCCTTGCGAGACCGACCGGCCCATGCCACAGGACGTCGTGACACGGGCGTTCGCTAATCTCAAGGGCGAAAAGATCGGTGCGATCGTGCTCGTGGAGCCGGTGCTTTTCCCGCTCGAGACGGCTAAGCATCACCTGCGCGAGGCAGGGTTCGACGACGTGCCAGTGCTTACCGTCAAGGGCTTACCCAAGTTCTGATGGCCGAGTGAGTCACGAACCCATGCTCAAACCGGCCACCAACGGCGAGTCCAAGGCAGTCGAGCAGGCCTTCTTCAACAAGTTGGTGGCGGAGGAAGGGGACTTCAATCCGTTTGCCGACCTTGGCTGGCAACGGATCGCAAGCCTGTTCCGTGAGGTTCTGCGCCTACCTGGGCCGGTTGCCGTGCTCGATGTTGGCGCCGGAACCGGCCGCTCCCGGCAGATTTACATCGACAACGCCTCTCGGTACGTGGGGGTCGATCTCGCTGACGAGGCTGTGGCCTGCGCGCGACGACGCTATCCGTAGTCGGAGTGGGCCGTGGCGGACGCATGTGAACTGGTTTTTCCGGACGAGAGGTTCGATGTGGTCGCCTTCTGCAGCGTCCTTCTCCACGTTCCGGGGTTTGATCGAGCCGTGCGGGAGTAGGTT
>JBJTIV010000281.1:0-9003 GCA_046095145.1 Planctomycetaceae bacterium | reverse complement strand
CGTCGCCCAGGCGGCCGTCGCGACCGAACTCCCGTGGTATCGCGAGCCCTCGGGGCAGGCGCTGATCACGATCGCCGCCGTGGCCGGTCCCACGTTCGTGGCCTGGCTGCTGGCGAAGCGGCTGCGGGCCGCCGACATGTGGGGCCGCATCGCGACGGTGCTGGTGGCCGCGACGTGCGGCAGCCTCGTCGCCTGGTGGAACTGGCCGCCACGGCTCGGCATCGACCTCAAGGGCGGCCTGATCCTCGTTTACGAGGTCGACGCCGCCAAGGAGGCGGAACGCCAGCGTGCCGAGGGCGAGTCAGCCGCCGGCGCGGTCGACCTCGAGAAGATGGACAAGCTCGTCAACGCGGTGAGCCGCCGGGTCAATCCGGGCGGCCAGAAGGAGGTCACGGTCCGGCGCTACGGCATCGACCAGATCGAGGTGATCGTGCCGGAGGTCGATCAGGCGGAGGTCGACCTCGTGAAGCGGATCGTGTCGAGCGGCGGGGCGCTCGAATTCCGCATCGTGGCCAATCCGCGCGACGCCCGCCACCAGGTCGCGATCGAGGCCGCGAAGGCAGCGCCCGGGGCCACCGTGAGCCTCGGCGGCCGGCCCGTCGCCCGCTGGGTCGAGCTCGACGCGACGAAGCTGAATCCCGCGGATCCCGCGCTCGTCACCCGGGTCGCGGGCGATGGTCGCAACGAGGTGCTCGTCGTGCTCGACGAGGACAACGTCACCGGCGACCTGCTGGGCCGCTGCAGCCCGGGCTTCGACGAGAGCCTGCAGCCGTGCGTGAAGTTCAACTTCAACGCGCGGGGCGCCGAGCGGTTCGGCCGGCTCACCGCCGACAACCTGCCCGACCCGGCCAACCGGCTGGAGAGCAAGCTGGGCATCGTGCTGGACGGGGTGCTGCAGTCGGCCCCGGTGATCCGCGAGGCGATCTCGTCGAGCGGCCAGATCTCGGGCGGCTTCAAGCAGCAGGCCGAGGATGTGCTCGTCGAGGTGCTCAACGCCGGCCGCCGGCCCGCGGCGCTCGTCAGCGAGCCGATCAGCGAGCAGCGGATCAGCCCCCAGCTCGGGGCCGACACGATCCAGGCCGGCGCCCGGGCCATGGCCCTGGCGACGGTCGTGGTGCTGCTGTTCATGCTCGCCTACTACCGCTTCTCCGGCTTCGTGGCCGACCTCGCGGTGCTCCTCAACATCGTGCTCGTGCTCGCGGTGATGATCTCGATCAAGGCCGCCTTCACGCTGGCGGGCCTCGCCGGGCTCGTGCTCTCGGTGGGCATGGCGGTCGACGCCAACGTGCTGATCTACGAGCGCATGCGCGAGGAGGTCGACCGCGGCGCCGCGGTGCGGATGGCGATCCGCAACGGCTTCGCCCGCGCCTTCTCCACGATCCTCGACTCCAACCTCACCACGGTGATCACCGGCGTGGTGCTGTTCGCGATCGGCACCGACCAACTCAAGGGCTTCGCCGTCACGCTGGTGCTGGGGCTCATGCTCAACCTGTTCACGGCCGTGTTCTGCTCGCGGGTCGTGTTCGACCTCGCCGAGCGCAACGGCTGGCTCCGCCGGCTGAACATGGCGCGGATCTTCGGCCAGCCCAATTTCCGCTTCGTGGCCTGGATGCCGCTGGCGCTGTGTCTCTCCGGGGCGGTGATCCTGGCCGGCCTGGCCGCGGCCTGGGCCCGCGGCCCGGGCCTGCTCGACATCGACTTCACCGGCGGGTCGAGCGTGCAACTCGAGTTCCTGCCCGGTCAGGGCCTGGACGCCGGCGGACCTCGCCGGCTGGTGGGCGCGGGCGGCGTCGGGCTGCCCGACGTGGCGGTGAGCGGCGTGACGGCCGGCGAGGAGGGCAAGGACCTGCGCTACAAGATCGACACGTCGCTCCGCGATGCCGCCGAGGTGCAGCGGCAGCTCGGCAAGGCGTTCGCCGGGCGGCTGCCGACCTACTCGATGGGCATCGGCGAGATCACGTCGACCGAGCAGGACGGCAACGCGACGACATCCGTCGGCGGCGGGCTGCCGACGGTGGCGGCGCTCGACTTTCCGGAGCTCATCAGCCTGCCGACGCTCCAGGAGCAGGTGACCAAGGCGCTCGCGGCCACGGGCCACGCCGACGCGGCGTTCGAGCTCGTGGCCGACGGCATGACGGCCCGTGCCAAGCCCTACCGTACCTGGAACTTCTCCACGGCGCTCGAGCCGGCCGCCGCGCGCACGGTGCTCGAGCGGGTGGCCGCCGACCTGGCCACGGAGCCGGTCTTCCGCTCGGCCAACACGATCGGGGGCAAGGTGGCCGGCAACACGCAGCAGACCGCGATCGCCGCGCTGCTGGCGAGCCTCGTGCTCATCGTGCTCTACGTGTGGGTGCGGTTCCAGAACGTGGCCTTCGGCCTCGCGGCCGTGGTGGCCCTGGCCCACGACGTGCTCGTGGCCATCGCCTGCCTGGCGCTGAGCAAGTTCGTGGCGCCATTCCTCGGCTGGGCGCTCGTGGACGACTTCAAGATCAGCCTCGACGTGGTCGCGGCGTTGCTCACGATCATCGGCTTCTCGATCAACGACACGATCGTGATCTTCGACCGGCTCCGCGAGCTGCGCGGCAAGAGCCGTTTCGTGACCGCCGACATGGTGGACCGGGCGGTGAACCAGACGCTGAGCCGCACGATCCTCACGTCCGGCACGGCGCTGTTGGCGACGCTGATCCTCTACGTGTTCGGCGGCCAGGGCATCCACGCCTTCGCCTTCACGATGCTCGTGGGCATCATCACGGGCTCCTACAGCACGATCTACATCGCCTCGCCGATCGTGCTCTGGCTGCAGCACCGCATGGCGGGGGTCTCGGCGCCGGCCCGCCGGCCCGTGCCGGCCTGACGCCACGGGCGGCTCGCAGACTGTGGAACACGTCTGCCGCGGCAGGATGCGGCCCCGTGGACAAAGGCCAGGGATGGCTGTGTCCACGGACGGCGAGCGCGGCAAACCCTGCGGCCTGCCGCGATGATGCGGCCACTGTGCGTTTCGCGGGTCGTGCCGGCGGCGGCCGGGACGCGGCCAGACCGCGTCCGCAGCCGGCATCGCCGGCCGGCGTCCGCGCGCCCGGCCCTAGCGCATGGTTGCGGGGTCGGCCGCGCGGCCCGCAGCCACCCCCGGGAGTTCCCAGGCCCATGTCCGTGACGCGCTCACTGCGATTCATGATCGGGGCTGCGCTCGTGGCCGGAGGCATCCAGCTCGTCGGGCCGCTGGCGCTGAAGCTGGCCGCCGCCGGACGATCGCCGGCTACAGCCGCGCCGGTCCAGCCGGTGGTCGCGCAGCCCGGCATGCCGGGCGCGGCTGGCGTGCCAGCCGCGCCGGTGGCCCCGCAGGCCGTGATGCCGCCGGCGGCGATCGGTTTCGATCCGCCGACCCCCCCGTGGGACGACCCAGTGGCCACCGCGACACCCGACAGTGGCGGCGGGCTGCAGTGGGATCGCTCGCCGCCGCCGCCGCCGGCCCCCTTGCCGGCCGTGCCGCAGGAGCTCGCGCAGGCCGCGCCCTCCTTCGGCGCCGCCTATCGCTCGACCCTGCGCGTGCCGCCGCCCGATCTGCTCGACGCCGCGGCGCCGCCGCCAAGGGGACCATGGGACGCGCCCGATCCCGCCGTCCCGGATCGCGCACCCGTCCCGGCAGCCGGCGTCGGAGTGCGTCCCCAGGCCGGCAGCGTGGATCTCCCCGTGCCCGCGACCTACCGCGTCGTCGACGGCGACGACCTGGGCACGATCGCCGGCCGCTTCTACGGGCATCCCGCGGCGGCGTCGGCCATCTGGGCCGCCAATCGCGACGCCGTTCCGGATCCCGCGCTCCTGCCCATCGGGCTCGAGCTGCGGATGCCTCCGCCCTGGGCCGCGGCTGCGCATCGGCCGGTGGCGGGCGGGGCGATCGAGCCGACGGCCTACGCCCGGCCCGTCGCGATGACCGTGGGTTCGGCCGGCATCGCCGGCGCCGGCCCGGCGACCTGGCTGGCGCCGGCCCCGCCGGCCGCCGCCCTCGGTCCTGTGGCCGTGCCCGCGTCGCCAGGGGCGGCTGCGACCAGCATCCGGGTCGCCCCCGGCGAGACGCTGACCACGCTGGCGCAACGGCTCTACGGCGACCCCGCCGCGGCCGCCGAGATCTTCGCCGTGAATCGCGACCGGCTCCGCAGCCCCGAATTGGTGGTGGCGGGCATGGAACTGCGGCTGCCTCGGCCCGTCACGGCTCCGCGCTCGTGACGAGGTCGATGAAGCCCGCGATGGACGCGGCCGGGTAGCCGCCGCGGACGTTCTTCGGCACGAGCACGGCCAGACGGTCGCCCGCAAGATCGGTGTCGAGCTGCCGCAGGTAGAGCGAGGGGCGGCCCGTGGCACCGAGTTTCGGCGAATCGGTCGCCTCGGCCTGTCCCGCCCGTTTCTCGCTCCAGCCGTCGGGTCGCTGCCGCTTGAGTTGCTCGTAGATCTTCAGGGCGTCGGCGTCCCTGGCGCCGGCGATGATGAGCACGGGCAGCATCTTCCGCACCGGCTCCGCCGCGAGCGCCGGCGCGATCGTGAAGCCGCGCGCCGCCCACGTGGGGCTCACGAGCACGAGCCCCCGCACCTGTCCGCCCTGGGGGCCGCTGGCCAGGTCGGGCCACTTGCCATCGAGCACGGTCCAATGCGCCGCGACCGCCGCCCCCACGCCCGAGCCCACGACGAAGAGCCGCTCGAGGTCGAGCGTGCCCTCGGCGGCCTTCATCGCCATCCAGTTCCGCACCGTCTCCACGTCACCGCGGCCGTCGGCCTCCGCGCGGATCCGCCCTCCCGCCGTGACGGTCATGTTCCTGAAGTCCACGCTCTTGAGCGCGTCGGCGCCGCGGTCGCCGGGCAGGGCGGAATCACCGTGACCCCGCAGATCCGGGGCCACGACGGCGATGCCGCGGGCCTGCAGGTCGCGGGCGAGCGGTGCGACCGACTCGTGCGAGCCGCCGAGCTCGTGCAGGAGGATCACGACCGGGGCCGCCGCCTCGGCCGCCTTGCCGGGCTTGGCCGCCGGGTAATACCAGGCGGCCACCGGCACGCCGTCGGACGTGGAGAGCCTGGGGATCCGCTCTGCGGCGGGCGGCCCGGACGTCTCGGCTGCCGCGCCGGGAGCGGCCGCTCCGCTCGGGGCCGCCGGCGGTGGGGCGGTCGCAGTGGCCGGGGCCTGCGCGGCGCCCCGTCCCGGTCCCAGGAGCAAGGCGGCCGCGCAAACCCAGCCGGACGTCGCGGTGCGAAACCGGGTCATGACGATCGCGGAGCAGGGTGCGGCCGCCGGGAAAAACCGCCGAGATCCCGGCCTTCGGCGGTAGCATAGATCATGGTGCGAGTGTGATCCACACCGCGGTGGCCGGCGGCGGCCGAATCGCCGACGGGATGCACGACCCTCGAGACCGGGTGACCCATGAGTTCGCTCGAGCGGGCGCGGCTGTGGTGGCAGCGGACGACCGGCGAGGAGGAGACGCCGCTCGACGGTGACACGCCGGCCTGGGCGGTGAGCATGCTCGTCCACGTGGTCGTCCTCGTGGCGCTGGCATCCCTGATGGTGCCGCCGGAGCAGCCGGCGGCGCAACCGATCGCGATCCTGCACACGCCGGACGATCCCGCCGAGCCGGACGCGGAGCCGTTCACGCCGCCCGAGGAGGTGGTGGTAACGCCGGACGAGGACGAGGCCGGCGCGCAGAGCGCCGCCGGCGAGGCCGTGGCCGCGTCGGTGGCACCGCTCGTCGCCGACACGCCGCAGGTGCCGGTGGAGCCCGTGGAGTTGTTCGATGCGGGCGACATCCAGGTCGATCCGTTCGACGCGGAGCTGCTGCCGCAGGGCCTCGAGTTCACCGACACCGTCGCGATCCGCGGCGACGTGGCGGTGGGCACGACCGGCGCCTCCGGCGCGGTGGATCGGCTCACGGCGGAGATCAGGACCGCGCTCGAGCAGCGGCCAGTGCTCGTGGTCTGGGTGTTCGACCAGTCGGTCAGCCTCGTCGCCCAACGGCAGGAGATCGCCCGCCGCCTCGAGCGGGTGTTCGACGAACTCGGCGCCGACGCCCCGGCCGCCGACCGGCCGGACGTGCTGCACATGGTCTACGCCTATGGGAACGCGGTGACGCCGATCGTGCTCAAGCCGACCCGCGACGGCGCGGCGGTGGTCGAGGCGATCGAATCGATCCCCGTCGACGAGTCGGGCGTGGAACTGACCTTCACCGCGCTGGCCACGGCCGCCAAGGCGGCGAAGGCGGCCCGCGGCGGTCCGACGGAGCGGAACGTGATGCTCGTGTGCTTCACCGACGAGGTGGGCAACGACCAGCATCTCGCCGACCAGGTGTCGACCTTCTGCCGTGCCCAGGCGCTGCGGATCTACGTCGTGGGCGTGCCCGCGCCGTTCGGCAGGCAGCAGGTGGAGGTGCGGTTCGTGGAGTTCGATCCGAAGTATGCGGCCGCCGACCGGTTTCCGGTCGTCGACCAGGGGCCGGAGACCCTCCATCCCGAGGTGGTGCGGATCGGGATCGGCACCGTGGCTGACGAGCCGATGGACTCGGGCTTCGGTCCCTACAGCCTGTCGAAGGTGTGCGCCGAGACCGGCGGCATCTATTTCCGCGTGCACGCCGACCGCGCGACGGGGAGCCGTGTGACGCGGACCTCGCCCATGGCGTCGCGGCTGCGCTACTTCTTCGACGACACCGTGATGCGGGCCTACCGGCCCGACTACCTGCCGGCCGCCAAGGTCGACCAGATGATCGCCACGAACCGGGCCAAGCAGGCGCTCGTGGCCGCGGCCTCCGCCACCGCCGTGGGCGGCCTCGAGGCGCCGCAGATGCTGTTTCCCCGCGAGGATGACGGCAAGCTCGCGGCCCTGCTGAGCCGGGCGCAGCGGGCCGCCGCCGTGCTGGCCCCGCGGATCGACGCCCTCCACGCCACGCTCCTCGCCGGCCTGGGTGATCGCGGCAGGCTGGGTCCGAACGAGAAGCGCTGGCAGGCTGGGTACGACCTGGCGCTCGGCCGCGTCGTGGCCGCCAAGGTCCGCACCGACGCCTACAACACGGTGCTCGCGCAGGCGAAGTCCGGCATGCGGTTCACCGACCCGAGGAACGACACCTGGCAACTCGTGCCGAGCGACACGGTGACCAACGCTGGATCGCAGATCGAGAAGCTCGCGGGCCAGGCCCGCACGTTGCTCGAGCGGGTCGTGAAGGAGCACCCGAACACGCCGTGGGCGCTCATCGCGCAGGAGGATCTGCGCACGCCGCTGGGCTACGAGTGGCGGGAGACCTTCACGGGCGTGAACGTGCCGAAGAACGAGCCCCGCGCCGGCGGTCCCGCGCGGCCGCGCGACGACCGGATGCGCGGCATGGCCCCCCCGAAACCGATGCGGCCGCTGCAGAATCTGTAGTTTCGCGCGGACGCATCCCTGCCGGCCGTGCGTCCGCTTACGGTCGGCGTGGCGGAGCCACGCCTCCGGCCGCCGCTGGAGCGGCGGCTGCGTCGGATCACGGTCGCGCCGCTGCCGCGATGCGGGGCCACTTCACGCCCGGGCTCGGCAGGATGCTTCACGGCACACCTCGGCATCCTGCCGAGTGTGCCTTGCCCGGCCTCCGGCGGCTGGGATCAACCCGGCCTGAACCTTCACGCCCGGGCTCGGCATCCTGCCGCCCCGGGCTTGGCCGGCCTCCGCCGGCTGGGATCAACCCGGCCCTCCGGGCCTGGCGCGGGTGAAGCGGCGCGCGGGGATTGCCTCCCGAAGGAAGCCCCACGCGCTGAGCGCGGGGAATGCGGGCATTCACCTCCGCGAGCATCGCGTGACCGCAGCGGCCGGCCACGGCGGCGGATGACGTCTGAATTCGCGGGCCGACCGGTGTCCGCGGAGACCGTGACGGAGACGGTCGGAACCGGGGGCGCTCATGCAAGCCCCGGGGCGGAAGCCCGGGGACACCGCGTCGCGGCGGAGACCGTCTGCCATGCCCCATGATGTCGCAGCGTGTTCGGCATGTGTGCTCGATTCGCATGGGGACCGGGAGTCGGGACCACCCGGAGTCCCCCAGCTGCCGCCGGGGGCTTGCACAAGGACGGCGCGCACCATCACAACTCGCGCTCCGGGCTTTCCTCACGGAGCGAGTTGCTCCATCCGCCGCCCGCTCCGCCGGCCTGCCGGCGGAGGGCGGAGCCGCCGCTGGAGCGGCGGCCCTGCGAGCCCGGAGGTGCGAGCAGCCGGCAGGCGCGGCGAACCTTGGCTTCGCCCCGCCTGCCCAAGCGAAAACGGGCAGGATGCCCGTGTTTCGCGTGAAGCAGGATGCCCGTGTTTCGCGTGAAGCTAGAACGTCAGCGAGTCCTCCGCGAACACCTCGCGGCTCTCGTAGGCGTGGAAGCAGCGGGCGATCTTCTGCCCGAGCATCTGCAGGAACATGGCGCGGAACTGCGACTCCGAACGGTCGGCCGCCGGGATCGCGCTGTCGGCCGGGAACGTGAAGTCGTCGAACCGGCGCTCGAACGCCACCTCGCCCGTGGCCACGTCGTAGGCGCGCACCGTGGCGCTCGCCCGGCCGCGATACAGCGTCGAGCCCTCGTGGAGCCGGAATCGCTCCAGGTCGATGCCCACCACGTAGTCGGCGTCGAGCGACTTGCCCAGCGTGGGATAGTCGACCCAGTTGTTCTCGTCGAGCCAGCGGGCCACCTCCTGCTGGCCGATGACGTGCACGCGGCGCACGTTGCGATCGAGGTGGCCCTCCACGAGCGTGGCCAGGTCCCGCGCGGAGCCGGCGTCGCTGAACTCGAGTTCCACGATCGGACGGCAGACCACCGCCACGTGCTTCCCCTTGAGACCGGCGAACTCGGCGGGCACGTCGGCGGGCTGCAGGAGATAGGCGGCCGTGAGCAGCGTGGAGCAACCGCCGAGCAGGGGCGTGGCGAGGAGGGCGACCAGCGGCAGGCCGCGGCGGCGGGACGTCCAGGCGATCATGGCGAGATCCTCGGCGGCGGTGGTCGCGGGGCGGCGCGGGGAGGGGAGCG
>JBJTIV010000280.1:0-5306 GCA_046095145.1 Planctomycetaceae bacterium | reverse complement strand
GGATACGAGGGGGCGGCGTGGCAGGTTTGGCAAGGGGCGGTGCGGGTGGTGTCGGTTGGTCAAAGTTTGCGGGTCGTGCCGGTCGATACCAGAGGCATCCCGGAGACCGGACCCATGAATCTCCCGTTCGCCCTGCGTCTCGCGGCCGGCGTGCCGTCGCGGACCCTGCTCCTGGGGGCGGCCCTCTCGACGCCGTGGCTGACCGGCTGCCAGGTCGACGTGGGCGGGCAGACGCTGCCGAGCGCCTACTACCTGCAGGACGACATCCAGTACTTCCCGGCCGGACCCGAATTCAAGCTCTCCCGGGAGGCCGCGGCCCTGAAGGCCTACGGCAAGGAAACGGCCGCCGCCGACGCCTGCTGCCCGCCACGGTAGGTGCGCGACATATCCCGACTCCCGCATGCAAGCCCCGGGCGGAAGCCCGGGGACTCCGCGTGGCGGCGGAGACCGTCTGCCATGCCGCACGATGTGGCGGTGTGTGCGGACAACGTGCTCGTTCTGCATGGGTACCGCGAGCCGGGGCCACCCGGAGTCCCCCAGCTGCCGCCGGGGGCTTGAACGAGCACGGCGCGCAGCATCACAAAGCGCAAGCGCGGGGAATGCGGGTCGTGACCTCGCGCGGCCACTGCGACCTTCAAAAGGCTCCGCCCGGCGGAAAAGTCCCGCGGCAGCATCCGTGCCCGTGGGGTTTCCGGTCCGTGGCTATGGTTCCTGCTCGGATGAGACCGACAGGTCAATCACGCGCCCTTCCCGTCCGGGCGGAGCCAGAGAGTCGTTCAGGCCGTGAGTTCGTCGATGCGGCGACGGAAATCCGGCATCTCGGTCGTGACGAAGGCCGACCAGGCCGCGGGCTGCCAGAGTTCGACGCACACCGCGGCACCCACCACGAGCAGGTCCGTGCCCGGCTCGACGGCCAGAAACGTGCGGAAGCCTTCCGGCACCACCAGCCGGCCGCGGCCCGCCAGCGTGACCACCCGCTGCCGCGTGGAGAGCAGCCTGCCGAGATCCTGAACCTGCGTCGTGCGCTGCCCGAGCAGCCCGGCCTGGAGCTTCGTACGCAGCACGTCGACCGCCGCATCGAGCCGCGGCTTCCAGATCGCGGCCGGCCAGAGCGACAGGCACCCCGCCCGCTCCTTCGCCAGCAGGAGCTCGGGCCCGGAGGCCACGAGCGGCTCGAGCAACTCCGGCGGCAGCGCGAGCCGGAACCGCTCGTCGAGCGTCCGCACGAACTCCCCGAGCAGCAGGTCGTCCGCCGCGGTCATGCCGTGGATCGCCGCCGACGCTCACAGGCCCGCCTCCGCGGGGACGTTCGCGGCCCGCCCATCGGAGCCGCGATCAATCCTTTTTGGGTTAAAACCCACAAATAAGCACTATAAATGCTATATTTGGGTATCAAACCCACTGAAGCGGCAGTCTAGCGGCTACCTGAAAAACTGCAAGCGGCGGCGGCGTGCCGCGATTCGGAGGGTGGACGGGGGCCGGCCAGCACCCGGCCAGGACCCGGTCCGCACGCCGCCGGGACCGGCCGTGAGGCCGCTATCATCGCCCGGCGGGTCACGTCGATTCGCCTTCCGCTGCGCGACCTGGCATGACCTGCGACCACGATCACGGCAGCCACGGACATGCCGAGCTCTTCTCCGCGGGCCGCTTCGATCGGGCGGTCGCGCTGGCCGTGGCCCTCAACGCGGCGAGCAGGCCGGCCACGTCGCCGGCATTGTGGCCGGCATCGGCCAGCAGCGCGAGCGAGCCCGACCAGAGACCGAAGCCGGCCTCGATCACCACGAAGGCCGCGTGGGGTGCCACATGGCTGGCGCGACGACCGCCGTCGCGACGCTTCACGTGGGGCCTGCGGCGGGCCACGATCTACGCGGCGCTCGGCAACGCCATGCTCCTGCTCGCCGCCTGCGGGGCGATCGCCTGGGAGGCGGCGGGCCGCCTGCGCCATCCGGCGCCGGTGGCGGGGCCGATCGTGATCGTGGTGGCGGCCGTCGGCGTGGTGCTCAACACGATCACGGCGCTCTTGTTCCTGCGCGGGCGGCGCGATGCCAACGTCCGCGGGGCGTTTCTCCACATGGCCGCCGACGCCGCCGTGTCGGCGGGCGTGGTGGCGGCTGGCGTGGCCATCGCCGTGACGGGGCTCCGCTGGATCGACCCGGTGGTGAGCCTGGGCGTGGCGGCGGCGATCGTGTGGAGCACGTGGGGGCTGTTTCGCGAGGCCCTCGACCTGGCCCTCGATGCGGTGCCGCGCGGCGTCGATCCCGCGGCCATCGAGGCGGCCCTGGCCGGCCTGCCACACGTGCGCGAGGTGCACGACCTGCACGTGTGGGGCGCGAGCACCGCGGAAATCTCGCTCACGGCCCACCTCGTGGTGTCCGACGGCGTCGATCGCGACGTGGTCCTCTCCGCCGCGCTCGGGGTCGTCCGCGAGCGGTTCGGCGTGGACCACGCCACCGTGCAGATCGAGGGAGTCACTGCGGCGGAGTCGTGCAGGCAGCGGTCCGCGGACGCGCTATGACCGTTTGCCGCCCGGGAGAGCCCGGGGCACGACCGATATGGGGGCGTCAGTCTCTCGATGACGCAACCCCGCCGCGGCCACGATCGCCACGGCGACGCCGAGAACCGCGGCCAGCGTGAGGGCCACCTTCCACGCTGCGACATCGTCGTCCGCGGGGGGGTGCGAGCGTCCGCGCATGGAGGCGGCGTCGCGCTCAACCGATCGATCCCAACTGTCAAGGGCGGGGAGACTCGCAGGCGGCTCCGCGGCGAGCCCGGGGGCCGGGTCGTCGGACACCGGCGACGGACTCTGCGGAACGGCCTCCAGCGGAGAGACAGCCCCCGACAGCACCGGGAAATCCGGATCGCGAGGCGCGGGCGGAATCTCGAAGCCGGGCACGCGGGGGACCGATCGGCCGGCGGTGGCCTGCCATGCCGTTGCCACCGCAGGGCATGCGACCACGGCGCATGCGACCAGCAAGCACCAGCGAGCAGGTGTGGTCCTGGAGCACGCGCTCGAGGAATGTTGCAGCATGATGCGTGACTGCCGACGTGTCGGCCCGAGACCATCCCGTCCGCCAGCGCTCCAGAGCGGTGGGTAGTGAATCACTCTCAAGGACTAGATTCTCAAGGGCAGCAAGAATCTTTCGGAAATGAAAGATAGCACCCGTCCGCGGCACGTCAAACCTCTCCCGGGGCCGGTCAGGCGGCGGGCGGCGGGGCGGAGCGGACCGCGGTGCGGACGATCCCGGCGAGCATCCGCCGGAACACGATCTCGTGCAGCGGCCAGATGGAGTACCAGTAGGCCAGCCCGCCGAGCCCCCGCGGGTCGAAGACGGCCGTCTGGTGGATCGTGACGTCACCGTCGCGGGGCACCACCTCGAACTCCAGCCAGCCCCGGCCGGGCATCTTCATCTCGGCGGCCAGCCGCAGCCGGCGCGGCGGGTCGCAGACCTCCACCCGCCAGCAGTCGAGGGCGTCGCCGACCCGCAGTCGCTCGGGGTCGCGGCGGCCCCGCGACATCCCCGGGCCGCCGATGAGGCGGACGAGCCAGCCCCGCAGCTGCCACAGCCAGTCGCACGCGTACCAGCCGTTGGGGCCGCCGATCCGCTCGACTGCCGCGAAGGCCCGCGCGGGGCTCACCGCCACCACCGCGTGGCGGTGGTCCACCAGCCGCGTGCCCTCGGCCGCACCACCGTAGCGCCGCGGCAGATCTTCGAGGTCGGCGAAATCGGCCCAGCGTTTGCCGGCGAATTCCCTGTCTTCGGTGGTCACGGCGTCTCGCACCGCGGTGGGCAGGTCGCGGGGCCGGATCGGAAATTCCTTGAGCGCGGCGTCGCTGCGGACGACCGTGGGGTTCTTGAGACCGTCGATCAACTTGCGTCCCACCTTCGAGTATTTCGGGGCCACGAGCGCCAGCCACAGGCTCGACAGCCGCGGCGTGAGCACGGGCACGGGGATCATCAGCCGCACCAGGCCACGCTGCCGGGCGTACTCCCGCATGATAGCGCCGTAGGACACCCTGTCCGGTCCCCCGATCTCGAAGATCCGCGGCCCCCCCGGAGGCAGGTCCGCGGCGGCCGCCAGATAGGCCACCACGTCGCCGATCGCGATCGGCTGGGTGGGGGTGGCGAGCCAGGCGGGGCAGATCATCACCGGCAGCCGCTCGACCAGCGTCCGGACGAGGTCGAAGGAGAAGCTCCCCGCGCCGATGACGATCGACGCCCGGAACTCGACCACGTCGTGGCCGGCGGCCCGGAGGATGGCTCCCACCTCGTGGCGGCTGCGGAGATGGGCCGAGAGCCGGTCGTCGTCGTCACCGAGCCCGCCGAGGTAGATGATCCGCCGCACGCCGGCGGTGCGGGCCGCGGTGGCGAAGTGCTCCGCGGCGAGCCGGTCGGCCCGCTCGAAGTCGACGCCGCTCTCCATCGAGTGGACCATCCAGTAGGCCACGTCGACTCCGGCGCACGCCCGGGCGAGGTCGGCGGGCTCGGTCGCGTCGCCCGCGATCACCTCCGTGCGCGGACCGGTGCGGCCGGCGAGCTTCCCGGGGCGGCGGACGAGGCAGCGGACCTCGTGCCCGCGTCGCTCGAGCTCGGGCAGGAGCACGCCGCCGATGTAGCCGGTCGCGCCGGTGAGGAGGATGCGCATCGGAGATCGGGCCCGAGGTCGGTGCGGAACGGGCTCCGCGAGGCTCACAGCATACGGCGTGCTTCACGACCGGGCTCGGCGGGCCTGGCGAGCCACACACAAGGCGGTGGCGGATGATGACCGCGTCCGCAGATCGTACGGTGTGGGCGCAGGCGGTCGGAACCGGGGCCCCGCATGCAAGCCCCGGGCGGGAGCCCGGGGACTCCGCGACGCGGCTGAGACCGTTCGCCATGCCCCACGAGGTCGCAGGGTTTTCGGCACGCGCGATCGATCCGCATGGAGACCGGGAGCCGGGGCCACCCGGAGTCCCCCAGCTGCCGCCGGGGGCTTGAACCAGGACGGTGCTCACCATCAAAACTCGCAACCGCGGGGGATGCGGCGGCGCGACGGATAACGCCATCCATGGCCCCTGCCGCTTGCCGCCTGCGCGGCGAACGCCAAGGGTTCGCTGGCAGGCTCATCGCTCCGTCAGGAAGCCCGGAGCGCGAGCGACGGGAAAGCGGGCGGCGGGCCGGGAACGGTCACGCGGTGGCTCATCGAGATGACACGCCGCATTCCCCGCGGTTGCGAGTTTTGATGGTGAGCACCGTCCTTGTTCAAGCCCCCGGCGGCAGCTGGGGGACTCCGCGACGCGGCTGAGACCGTTCGACATGCACCACGAT
>JBJTIV010000279.1:0-5995 GCA_046095145.1 Planctomycetaceae bacterium | reverse complement strand
ACGCGCTCGTGCCCTACTCGCGCGAGGCGGTGGATCGCCTGCTCGGCGGCCCGCAGGAGTCGTACTGCGCGCCGCGGACGGCGCGGCGCGGCCGGGCAGGCCGTCGTGCCCGCCGTCACGCGGCTCTCCCCCGCCATCAGCCGGCGCCACTCGGCGGGAGCCACGACGCTCACGCGGCGCGCGATCTCGCCCCGCCGCAGCAGGCCTCCCACCGTGCCGACCGGGCCGCCGCATTCGATCGCCAGCGCGTCGAGCACGAGCGCCGCGGCGACCTCCTCCTCCTCCGCGCGGGTACGGGCGGACTTCTCGAGCACCACCTCCACGCACGCGGTCGCCGCCAGCGTCTGCACCGCGGCGATCACGCGATGATCGCCCCGCTTCGGTTCCCGCGACCGCAGCGCCGCCGTGACGGCCGCTCCGACGGCCCGGTCCGCCGGCGCCCCGAGGTCGCGGGCCCGCTGCCACGCGGCCACGGCCAGTCGCCGCGCCGTCCGCGGCGCGCAGTACGACTCCTGCGGGCCGCCGAGCAGGCGATCCACCGCCTCGCGCGAGTAGGGCACGAGCGCGTCGACGACGACGGCGCTCGCGCCCGGCGTGGTCACGAGCCGCGGGATGGCCAGCGAGCCGCCGCCGCTCGACACGATCACCAGCCGGGCCCCGGCCCGCTCGAGCGCCGCGAGGAGGGGGGCCGAATCGGCTGGCACCATGGCGTGGAGCCCCTGGCGTGTCGCGGGAGAGTCTCGTGCGCCCCGCGGCGACCCGTCGCCCGTCCCCCCGAAACCGCCCGTCTTGCCGCACGCCGGCCGCCGCCGCGTGGGCGGGTGGAGCCGGAGCGCGGTCTCGGCCGATGACTCGAGGGAACGCCAGGGAGGCCGGGAATGATACCGCCGCGCGTCAGGCCGGGCACGCCCGTGACGCCGCGCCGTCGATGCGTGGCGACGGCCGTGCTGGCGGCCTGCATCCCGTGCGGCGGCGCCGCGTTGCGGGCCGCCGACGTGGCCGATGCGCTGGTGGCGGTGCAGCACCGCTCGGCCGCCGATGCCGGCCTGCCGCCGGATCCCCTCGCGGGCTCGCCGTGGATCGATCCAGCCACCACCGGCCCCGACGCCGAGACCATCCTCGCCACCCTGCTGCCGCCGCGCAGCGACGTGCCCCTCGACTGGGTCGCACCGCTCGACCCGCTCCATGCCTGCGGCGAACCGCGGCTCCTGCCACCCTGCGTGCCGCCGCCGCCGTGCCACCCGGCGCTGCCGCCGAGCCCTTTCGACCTCGTCGGTGTGCGCGGCGCGCCGACCTGCGGCCCCATCTACGCGGGGCCCTGCGCGCCGCGGACCGGCAGCCACGACGACGGCCGCCTGCCGCGGCTCCACCGCGTGCCCGACCGGCTCTTCGACTGGTTCTACCGCACCCGCTGACGGCTTGTGGCACGCCTCTCGCCCGGCCACACTGGTCGCCGGGCGGCGTCGCGAACGTGCCGCCGGGAGCGCTTCGCATGCGGGCGGCCATCATCGGCATCGGGGCGATCGCGCGGATCCACGCCCGGGCGCTCGCCGCCGTGCCGGGCGTGGAGCTCGTGGCCGCCACCTGCCGCACGGAGGAGAAGGGCCGCGCGTTCGCCGCCGAGTTCGGCTGCGCGTGGCACGCCGACACCGCGCGGATGCTGCGACGCGAGAAGCCGGACTTCGTCACGGTCGCCACGCCCTCGGGGGCGCACCTGCCGGCGGCGCTCGCGGCGGCACGCCGAGGCGTGCACGTGATCTGCGAGAAGCCGCTCGAGATCACGCTGCCGCGGATCGACCGCATGATCGCGGCGTGCGCCGGGGCCGGGGTGGCGCTCGGGGCGATCTTTCCGCAGCGCTCGAATCCCGTGATCGCCGCCGTCCTCGCCGCGGCGGCCGCGGGCCGCTTCGGCTCGCTCGCCGTGGCCGCCAGCTCCGTCCCCTGGTGGCGCGACGACGCCTACTACGGCCCCGGCCGCTGGCAGGGCACGCAGGCCCTCGACGGCGGCGGCGCCCTCATGAACCAGTCGATCCACGGGGTCGACGCGCTGCAGTGGATCGTCGGCGCCACGATGCCGGGCCTGCCGCCGGGCGCGAACCCGGTGGAGAGCGTGGTCGCGCTCACCGCCGTCCGCGCGCACGACGCCGAGCGGCTCGAGGTGGCGGACACCTGCGTGGCGGTGCTGCGGTTCAGGAACGGCGCGCTGGGCCAGCTGCTGGCCGCCACGAGCCTGTTTCCGGGGCAGTGGCGGCGGCTGCTCGTCGGCGGCCGCGACGGCACGGCCGAGATCCTCGAGGAGCAGCTCGTCGGCTGGCGGTTCCGCGCCGAGGGGCCCGACGACGCCGCCATCCGCGACCGCTTCGGCGGCCCGAGCACCACCAGCGGCGGCGCCGCCGACCCGCTGGCGATCAACACCGACTGCCACGCGCGCACCTTCGCCGACTTCGTGGCGGCCCTGCGCGAGAACCGCCGGCCCGCGCTCGACGGCCTCGAGGGCCGCAAGGCCGTGGCGATCGTGACGGCCTGCTACGAGTCCGCGCGGAAGGGGCGGACCGCGAAGGTCCGCGACCCGTGAACGCCCCCTTCCGCTACTCGATCTGCAACGAGATCTTCGGCGACTGGCCGCTGTCCAAGGCCTGCGACCTGGCGGCCGCCTGCGGCTACGAGGGGCTGGAGCTGGCCCCGTTCACCTTCGCGCCCCTGGTCACCGACCTCTCGGCCGAGCGGCGCGGTGAGATCCGCCGCACCATCGCCCGGGCGGGCCTCGAGTGCGCCGGCCTGCACTGGCTGCTCGCGCACACCGCGGGCTTCCACGTCACGCCCCCCGACGCCGCCGTGCGCCGGCGCACGGTGGCCTATCTCGGCGAGGCGGCGCGGCTGTGCCGTGATCTCGGCGGCCGCGTGCTCGTCTTCGGCTCGCCGCAGCGGCGCAGCCGCCTGCCCGGCGTGTCACCCGCCGAGGCCGAGGATCACCTCCGCGCGGTGTTCAGCGACCTCGTGCCGGTGCTCCAGGCCACCGACACGGTCGTGGCCCTCGAGCCGCTGTCGCCCGCGGAGACCGACGTCCTGACCACGGCCGCCGACACCTGCCGGCTCATCGACCGGATCGGCTCGCCGCACGTCCGCCTGCAGCTCGACGTGAAGGCCATGGCCAGCGAGGGCATCCCGATCCCCGACATCATCCGGTCGAGCGCCGCCCACCTCGAGCACGTCCACGCCAACGACACCAACCTCCAGGGTCCCGGATTCGGCGGCGTCGACTTCGCGCCGATCTTCCGCGCCCTCGACGAGATCCGCTACGCCGGCTGGGTGAGCGTGGAGGCGTTCGACTATGCTCCCGGCCCGGAGCGACTGGCCCGCGAGAGCATCGACACCATGCGGCGAATCGAGGCCGCGCTGGAGTGACACCCATGGCCGACCTGCCCCACTTCGAGCCCTCGGGGGCCGCCGCGGCCGACTCCGCCGCCGGGCCGTGGTACCGCGGCATGACCCGCTACCACTGGTTCGTGCTCGTCGTGGCGGCCCTCGGCTGGCTGTTCGACTGCCTCGACCAGCAGCTCTTCAACCTCGCCCGCAAGCCGGCGATGGAGACGCTCCTGGCCGCGGCCGACGGCAGCGTCGACCCCAGTGCCGTCAACTTCTACAGCGGCCTGTCCACCTGCATCTTCATGCTCGGCTGGGCCACGGGCGGCCTGATCTTCGGCGTCATCGGCGACCGCCTCGGCCGCGCGAAGACGATGATGATCACGATCGTGATCTACTCGCTGTGCACCGGCCTCTCGGCCCTGTCGCGCGGATTCTGGGACTTCGCCTTCTACCGGTTCATCACCGGCCTCGGCGTGGGCGGCGAGTTCGCCGTCGGGGTGGCGCTCGTGGCCGAGGTGATGCCCGACCGGGCCCGACCCTACGCGCTCGGCCTGCTCCAGGCGCTCTCCGCCGTGGGCAACTTCGCGGCCGCCCTCATCGGCATCGGCCTCGGCCAGGCGCAGCTCCACATGGGCAGCAAGCTCTACGGCTGGGAGCCATGGCGCTGGAAATTCGTGATCGGGGCCCTGCCGGCGGTGCTCGCCCTCGTGATCCGGGCGGGGCTCAAGGAGCCGGAGCGGTGGCAGCAGATGAAGGCGCGGGCCGCCGAGACCGGCGAGAAGCTCGGGGGCTACGGGGCACTGTTCGCCGACCCGCGCTGGCGGAAGAACGCCATCCTCGGGATGCTGCTGGCCTGCTCCGGCGTAATCGGCCTGTGGGGCATCGTGTTCTTCTCGATCGACCTGCAGCGCAGCGTGTTCGAGAAGACCTTCCGCGCCCAGGGTCTCTCGGGGCAGGCGCTCGCGGGGCGGCTCACGATCTGGACCGGCGTGGCGATGATGATGATCCAGATCGGCGCCTTCACGAGCATGATGCTCGCCGCACGGATCTGCCAGCGGATCGGTCGCAAGCCCTTCTTCGCGCTCGCCTTCACTGCGGCGCTGCTCTCGACGGCGATGGTGTTCCGGTATCTCGACGACATCAGCGACATCTGGTGGATGCTGCCGATCATGGGCTTCTGCCAGCTCTCGGTGTTCGCCGGCTACGCCATCTACTTCCCGGAGCTGTTCCCCACGCGGCTGCGGAGCACCGGCACGAGCTTCTGCTACAACGTCGGCCGGTTCGTGGCGGCGAGCGGGCCCTTCCTGCTCGGCCAGCTGTCGAGCACCGTCTTCACCGGCATCCAGAGCCCCGCCTGGATGCAGGAGCCGATGCGGCCCGCCGGCATCGCGATGTGCGCCACCTTCCTGCTGGGACTGGCCGTGCTGCCGTTCCTGCCGGAGACCAAGGGCCGGCCGCTCCCGGAGTGAGCACGGTGCGGTAGACTCCGGCGATCGCTCCAGCGCGGGCGGCACACGATCCCAGGGAGGCCACGGACATGCGGTGGGAAGGTCGGCGGCAGAGCCAGAACGTCGAGGACCGGCGGAGTGTCGGCCAGCAGATGGTGGTGGGGGGCGGCCTGCTGACGCTGCTCATCATGCTCGTGATGATGTTCCTGGGGGTCGATCCGATGCACGTGGCGCAGATCGCGCCCGACCTGGGCGGCAGGCCGGCGCCGGCCGCCAAGGCCGGCAAGCCGATCAACGACGACATCAGCCGGTTCCTCAAGACCGTGCTGGCCGACAACGAGGACGTCTGGGCGCGGATCTTTCCGCAGGCCTTCCAGCGGCGGTTCACGCCCACGAAGCTCGTGATGTTCACCGGCCAGGTCCGCAGCGCCTGCGGCATGGCGGGCGCGGGCGCCGGACCCTTCTACTGCCCGCTCGATCGCACGGTCTACATCGATCCCACCTTCTACGAGGAGCTGAAGCGTCGCTTCGGCGCGCCCGGCGACTTCGCCCAGGCCTACGTGATCGCCCACGAGATCGGCCACCACGTGCAGAACCAGCTCGGCATCGCCGGGAAGGTGCAGGCCATGCGGGCGCGGCTCTCGGAGCGGGATTTCAACCAGCTCTCGGTGCGGATGGAGCTGCAGGCCGACTTCTTGGCCGGGGTCTGGGCGCGGCACATGGCCCAGTTCGCGGGCATCCTCGACGAGGACGACATCCGCGAGGCGGTCAACGCGGCCGCCCAGATCGGCGACGACCGCATCCAGGCCCGGTCGCAGGGCTTCGTGGTGCCGGAGGCGTTCACGCACGGCTCGAGCGAACAGCGGGTGCGCTGGTTCCTCTACGGCCTCGAGACGGTGGATCCGGCGGACGTCCCCGCCCGCATGGACCGCGCCTTCGAGGTCGACTATCCATAGCGCGGCAGGGCCATCCATGGCCCCTGCCGCTTGCCGCCTGCGCGGCGAACGCCAAGGGTTCGCTGGCAGGCGGGGCGTGAGCAATCACGCGGTGGCTCATCGAGATGACACGCCGCATTCCCCGCGGTTGCGAGTTTTGATGGTGAGCACCGTCCTTGTTCAAGCCCCCGGCGGCAGCTGGGGGACTCCGCGACGCGGCTGAGACCGTTCGACATGCACCACGAT
>JBJTIV010000278.1:0-2102 GCA_046095145.1 Planctomycetaceae bacterium | reverse complement strand
GCCCAGGGACTCCGCGTGGAGGCTGCGACCGTCCTCCATGCCTCAACGCTCGACACCGCTTCATCCTGCATTCAAGCCCCAGGGCGGAAGCCCGGGGACTCCGCGTGGAGGCTGCGACCGTCATCCATGCCGTCCGAGTCGGCAGTCCACACGGCTGGCCGCGTCGATCCACATGGCGAGCGGGAGCGCATGCGACCCGGAGTCCCCCAGCTTCCGCCGGGGGCTTGCATGGCAGCGATGCACCCGCCCAGGGACTCCGCGCGGAGTCCCCGGGCTTCCGCCCTGGGGCTTGGATGACTGCAGCGGCGGCGGGTTAGGCCGGCGCCGCCGCGAGTCGCACGGCGCCCGCCGCGGGATCGGCCACCACGATCACCTCGCCCGGTGCGGGCCTGCTCGCGGTGAGGGCCGCGACCACCTGCCGCCGCAGCATCTCGCTGCCGACGAGCAGGCCTCCCGCCAGCCGCAGCGGATAGCCGCCGGCCGCGAAGCCGTGGCGGCGGGCCAGCGTGGAGACGTGCCCGGCCAGGTCGCCCGTCGCGGCCGCCACGATCCCGGTGGCGACGGCGTCGCCGGCCTCGGCCGCGACGAGCGCGTCGCGGGCCACCTCCGCGATCTCGCGGCGGCCCACGTCGGGCGCGTGCAACCGGCCGACCAGGTCGGCCGGCGCGGAAACCCGGAACCGCGCGAGCACGGCCGCCCGCAGGCTCGTGTCGGGACCGCGGCCGTCGGCGGCCCGCATCACGGCCTTGAGCGCGGCCAGCCCCAGCGCGTGGCCGCTGCCCTCGTCGCCGAGGAGCGGACCCCACCCGCCGCAGCGGTCGCTCGCCACGACCGCGTCGAGCGGCGCGGCCCGCGGCCGGGCCAGGGCGAGCGATCCGGTGCCCGCGATGAGTACCACGCCCCACGGCTCGGCCGCGCCGACCCCGAAGGGCAGCAGGCCGTCGGGCACGACGATCACGCGGCGGGCGATGCCCGACGCGACGGCCCAGTCGCGGAGCGCCTCGCGGTCGGCGTCGAGCCCCACGCCGGCGAGGCCGAGGCACGCGGCCGCCGCCGGCCGGCGTGGCAGTCCCGCGGCCGCGAAGGCCGCCGCCAGCGCCGCCTCGAGCGATGCCCGCGCCACGTCGTGACCGGCCACGCGCGGATTCGCCGGGCCGCCGTGGCCGCGGCCCACGATCCGCGGCTCCGCGGCCGCGGTCTCCGGCAGCCGCGCGACGAGCGCCGTGCAGCGCGAGCCGCCGCCGTCGATGCCGACCACGAGCGGCGGATCGTCAGGAGCGGCCATGGCCGCTCCCGCCGGCAGCCGCAGCCCCCTCGAGGGCCCGCCGCAGGTGGCCGCCCGCCGCGGCCAGCAGCCGCCGGGCCTCGGCCGGCGACACGCCGCGGAGCCGGGCGACGACCGCGGTCTTGAGCTCGCCGTCGGCGGCCGCCAGCAGCCGCTCGGCCTCGGCCTCGGCCACGCCCACGAGCGACGCCACCATCCCCCCCCCCCGGAGCACGACCGGCGTGTTGGTGGCCCGCAGGTCGACCATCAGGTTGCCGTAGGTCTTGCCCATCCGGATCATCGCGCCGGTGGTGAGCATGTTGAGCACCATCTTCGTGGCGGTGCCCGCCTTGAGCCGCGTGGAGCCGGCCACGATCTCGGGACCCACGCAGGGCGCGATCACGACGTCGGCGTGGGGGGCCAGGGCCGAGTTCTCGTTGCAGGCCAGGCCGACCGTGAAGCAGCCCAGGCTGCGGGCGTGCTGCAGGCCGGCGATCACGTAGGGCGTGCGGCCGCTCGTGGCGATGCCCACGAGCACGTCGCGGGGCCCGAGGCCGACGCCCGTGAGGTCGGTCACGGCCAGTTCCGGCCTGTCCTCGGCCCCCTCGACGGCCCGCGTGAGGGCCGGCGGCCCGCCGGCGATCACGCCGAGGACCATCTCCGGGGGCGTGCCGAACGTGGGCGGACACTCCGTGGCGGCGAGCACGCCGAGCCGCCCCGACGTGCCGGCCCCCATGTAGACGAGCCGGCCGCCGGGGGCGCGGCGCGCCGCGGGGGCGGCGGGGGCGGGGGGGGGGGCCGCGGCCGCGCGGGCCCCCCCGGCGGGCGCCCGGGCGGC
>JBJTIV010000277.1:0-2324 GCA_046095145.1 Planctomycetaceae bacterium | reverse complement strand
GAGGACTGCCCGCGACGCTGCCCTCGTACGCCGACGTCGATGGGCGACAGCTCGACGGCATGCTGACGCGCAGCCGGCAGGAGTCGCAGTTGATGCAGACCGAGATCACGGCACTCCGCGAGCACCTCGCGAGCACGTCGGCGCAGCTGGCCCAGGTGCGGGCGGCTGGCCTGCCGCCCGCCCGCCCCGCGTCGGACACCGACAACCCCGTCTCGTCGCCCGCGGCGATGCAGTCTGCGGCCACGCAGCTCGCCCTCCCGGACCTGCAGCCGCGGTTCGACGGCGCCGTCGTGAGGAACGACATGCCGGCGGACCGGCTGTTCGAGCCGGGCACGGCGAACCTGCTGCCGGCGGGCACCTCCACGCTCACGACGGTGGCCGAGGAGATCGAGCGGGTGTTTCCCGGGCACTACGTGGGCATCGAGGGACACACCGACTCCGAGCCGCTCGTCAACGCCTCGTGGGGCTCGCCGCACCAGCTCACCACCGCCCGGGCGGTGGCGGTGTTCGACTTCCTCACGTCGCGCACCCCGGTCCGCGAGAACCAGCTGTTCCTCGTGGCCCACGGGTCGAATCATCCCCTCGTGTCCAACGCCACGCCCGCGGGCCGGGCCCGCAACCGGCGCGTGGAACTGGTCGTCTACGCGGAGCGCACCGGGGCCGCGCCCTGAGCCGCCGCGTGACGCCGGCCCGCCGCGCCGCGCGGCTCGACGTGTTCGACGCGATCTCGGTCGAATGACGGCCGGCGGCTACAATTCCGCGATGGTCACGATCGTCGACTACGGCAGCGGCAACCTGCGGAGCGTGCAGAAGGCGTTCGAGCGGGTCGGTGCGGCCGCGCGGATCACCTCCGATCCGCAGGTCGTGGCCGAGGCCGACCGGCTCGTGCTCCCGGGCGTGGGCGCCTTCGGCGACGCGATGCGGGAGCTCGCCGCGCGGAGTCTCGTCGAGCCCATCGTGGCCCACGTCCGCGCCGACCGGCCGTTCTTCGGCATCTGCATGGGGCTCCAGCTGCTCTTCGAGACCGGCTGGGAGGGCGGCCGGCACGCGGGCCTGGGCCTGCTCGCTGGCGACGTCGCGAAGTTCGAGGTGCCCGCCGGGCTCAAGGTGCCCCACATGGGCTGGAACACGGTCTTGTGGCGCGGCCGCGGCTGCCCCGGTGCCGCGGTGGCCGACGGCGAGTGGTTCTACTTCGTCCACTCCTACCACGCCCGCCCTGCCGACGACGCGGTCACGGCGGCCGTCACCGACTACGGCGGCCCGTTCTGCTCGGCGGTGTCCCGCGGGCGGCTGTTCGCCACGCAGTTTCACCCCGAGAAGAGCCAGGCGGTCGGCCTGCGGCTGCTCGCCGCGTTCCTCGCCGCCTGACCCGCCCACGGAGCCCGCATGGAACTCTGGCCGGCGATCGACCTGCGGGGCGGCAACTGCGTCCGCCTGGCCCAGGGCGACTATGCCCGGGAGACCGTGTTCGGCGCGGATCCGCCGGCGACGGTCCGCGAGTTCGTGGCCGGCGGGGCGCGGCGGCTCCACGTCGTGGACCTCGACGGCGCGAAGGACGGGATGCCCACGCAGGCCGACCTGGTCGCCCGGATGGTGGCCGCGGCGGGCGTCCCGGTGCAGCTCGGCGGCGGCGTGCGGTCGCGGGAGACCGCGGCCGCCTACCTCGGGGCCGGTGTGGCCCGCGTCGTGGTGGGCAGCCTCGCCATCGAGCGTCCCGACCTGCTCGCGGCCCTCGCGGAGGAGTTTCCCGGGCGGATCGTGCTCGGCCTCGACGCGCGCGACGGCCTCGTGGCCACCCGCGGCTGGCTCGAGACGAGCACGCTCCGGGCCGTCGACGTCGCCCGTCGTCACGCCGGCCTGCCGCTCGCCGCCATCGTCTACACCGACATCGCCCGCGACGGCATGCTCTCGGGCCCCAACCTCCGCGCCCTGGCCGAGATGATCGCCGCCACGCCCCTGCCCGTGGTCGCCTCGGGCGGCGTCTCCTGCGCGGCCGACGTCCGCCGCATCGCCGAGACGGGCGCCGCGGGCTGCATCGTGGGCCGCGCGCTCTATGACGGGAAAGTCACGCTGGCGGAGACGTTGCACGCGGCGGGCGAGACCGCGTAACCCGGCTCGGGACTGCCCATGCCCCGTCGCCGGACGTTCGCTCCGGCCTTCCCGGCCTTCGCTCACTCGATGCTGCCTGCGCTCCGCCATCCATGGCTCCGCTGGTCAGCAACGCCGGCTCTCAGGGCAATGGGCAGCCCCGAGCCTTCCTCAACCGTTGCGGGCCAGGCGAGGGGACGCCCGAGCCTTCCACAATCCACGACGAGGGGTTGCCC
>JBJTIV010000276.1:0-6709 GCA_046095145.1 Planctomycetaceae bacterium | reverse complement strand
CGAAATAGATGACGAGCACGGCGACGTCGACGGGGCCGAGGTGGCTGAGTTCAATGGGCATGCGGAAGCGGCCTGCGACTGGCGGCAGTGTAGCCGCCGCGATCGGGCCACGCCGGCGTCTGCGGCGTTCATCACCCGCACGATGCCCCGCGCGTCGAGTTCGTCGATCCGCGCCGACGCGGGGTTCACCGCCTCCGTCGTCAGCGAATCGGGCAGCACGTTCGTCATGCCCCCTACGATAGCCCGCGGCGGCCGGGCGTGCGACGCCGGCGCGGCCCGATCGCGGCGGCTACACTGCCGCCAGTCGCAGGCCGCTTCCGCATGCCCATTGAACTCAGCCACCTCGGCCCCGTCGACGTCGCCGTGCTCGTCATCTATTTCGGGGCGGCGGTGGCGGTCGGCCTGCTGGCCGCCGGCCGGATCCGCTCGCTCGACGCCTACCTGCTCGGCGACCGCAATCTCCCCTGGTGGGTGATCCTGGGCTCGATCGTGGCCACCGAGACGAGCGCGGCCACGGTGCTGAGCGTGCCGGGCGAGAGCTTCGGCGCGGCGGGCATGCGCTTCCTGCAGCTGCCGCTGGGCTACATGATCGGGCGGCTGGCGATCGTGCGGTTCCTCCTGCCGCTCTATTTCCGCGGCGAGCTCAACACGGCCCACGAGGTGCTCCGCGACCGGTTCGGGCCCGCCGTGCAGCGGGCGGCGGCGGGGCTCTTTCTGGTGGCCCGCAACCTGGGCGACGGGCTGCGGCTGTTCCTCGCGTCCCTCGTGTTCCAGAAGCTCACCGGGCTGCCGCTCGAGTGGAGCGTGGGAGCGATGGGCGCCGTGACGATCCTCTACACGGTCTTCGGGGGCTTGCGGAGCGTGGCCTGGAACGACTGCCTGCAACTCGTGATCTACGTGCTCGGCGGGATCGTGGCCGTGTTCGTGATCGTGGCGCGGATTCCCGGGGGCTGGCCCGCGGCCTGGGACTTCGCCGCCGCCCACGACAAGCTCCGCGTGCTCGACTTCTCCCTCGACCTCGCCGATCCTTACACCTTCTGGGCCGGGCTCGTGGGCGGGGCGGTCTTGAGCCTGGGCACCCACGGCACCGACCACATGATGGTGCAGCGCTACCTGAGCGCCCGCAGCGAGCGCGAGGCGGCGCGGGCGCTCGTGACCAGCGGCGTGGTCGTGTTCCTGCAGTTCGGGCTCTTCCTGGGCATCGGCGTGCTGCTCGCGGCCTTCCACGGCCTCGGCGGCGAGGCCCCGCCGGGGCGGCCCGACGAGGTGTTCGCGAGCTTCATCGTCCGCCACTTTCCGCCCAACACCGGCTTGATCGGCCTGCTCCTGGCTGCCATCCTCGCCGCCGCGATGTCGACCATCGCCAGTTCGCTCAACGCCTCGGCGTCGTCGCTGATCCACGACATCTGGCTCCCGCTGCGGGAGGCTGGCGGCCGCCGCGCGGCCCTCGCGCCGGAGGCCGCGCTCGCGCTGACGCGCTGGCTCACGCTCGGCTTCGGTCTCGTGCAGATCGCCGTGGGGATCGCGGCGGCGGCGGTCGACGCGACGGTCGTGAGCCGCGCCCTCACGATCGCCGGCTACTCGGCCGGCCTCCTGTTCGGCGTGTTCCTGCTCGGCGTGGCCACTCGCCGGGTGGGGCAGGGCGCCGCGCTGGTCGGGGCCGGCTGCGGCCTGGCCGCGCTGCTCGCCGTGCAGTTCCTGTTGCCCGGCCAGGGCGTGCGCATCGCCTGGCCCTGGTATGCACTCGTCGGCTCGGCCACGACGTTCGTGGCCGGGCTCGTCGCGTCGCTCGTCCTGCCACGAAGGGAGACCGCGTCATGATCGTCTGGATCGCCGGCATCGCCTGGGGCCTCGCCGTCGTCGCCGGCATGCGGATGACGACGGCCTCCGCCGCCGACATCCCGCGGCTCGAGCCGGCCGCGGCCGGCTTCGATCCCGCTCGGCTGGCGGCGATCGACGGGCTCGTGGAGGAGGCGCTCGCCGAGGGCAAGATGCCGGGCTGCGTGGTCTGCATCGGCCGCCGCGCGGGCGTCGCGTGGCTGAAAGCCTACGGCAAGCGGGCCGTCGTCCCGGCCGCCGAGCCGATGACGACCGACACCGTCTTCGACCTGGCTTCGCTCACCAAGCCCGTGGCGACGGCCACGGCGATCATGCAGCTCCTCGAGCAGGGGCGAGTGCGGCTCTCCGACCCCGTGGCCACGCACATCCCCGAGTTCGCGGCCGGCGGCAAGGAGAAGATCACCGTCCACGACCTGCTCACGCACCAGAGCGGCCTGATCGCCGACAACCCGATCGACGACTACGCCGACGGGCCGGCCAAGGCTCTGGAGCGGATCTGGAACCTCGAGCCCCTGCATCCCGCAGGCGAGAAGTTCATCTAGTCCGACGTCAACTTCATCGTGCTCGGCCAGCTCGTGGAGCGGCTTTCGGGCACGCCGCTGGCGGAGTTCACCGCACGGCACACCTTCGCGCCGCTGGGCATGACGGAGACGGGCTTTCTGCCGCCCGAGCCGCTCAAGGCCCGCTGCGCGCCCACCGAGGAGCGCGACGGGGCGTGGATGCGGGGCGAGGTGCACGATCCCCGGTGCTGGAAGCTCGACGGCGTGGCGGGCCACGCGGGGCTGTTCGGCACCGCGGCCGATCTGGCCCGCTTCGCGACCATGATGCTCGGCGGCGGCACGCTCGACGGCGCCCGCGTGCTCGCACCCGAAACCGTGAGCCTGATGACCCGCGGCTGGCGGATTCCGGGGGGCGGCAGCCGCGGCCTCGGCTGGGACAAGCGCAGCGGCCTGTCGAGCAACCGGGGCGACCTCCTCTCCGAGGCGGCCTTCGGCCACGGCGGGTTCACGGGCACGGCGCTCTGGATCGATCCCGGCCTCGATCTCTCCGTGATCTTCCTCTCCAACCGGGTGCATCCCGACGGCAAGGGGCTGGTCAATCCGCTCATCGCCCGGATCGCGTCGTGCGCGGCGGCGGCGCTCGTTGCCGACGGCGGCGTGGCCCGCGCGGCGTCCGCACGGCCCGTCCTCACGGGCATCGACGTGCTCGTCCGCGACGGCTTCCGGCAGCTCGCCGGCAGGCGGGTGGCCCTGATCACGAACCACACCGGCCTCGACCGCGACCGCCGCCGCACGGCGACGCTGCTCGCGAAAGCCGACGGCGTGAGGCTCGTGGCCATCCTCGGTCCCGAGCACGGCGCGACGGGCACGTTCGACCAGGCGGTGGTGCCCGACGGCACCGATCCCGAGACGGGCGTGCCGGTGAAAAGCCTCTACGGGAAAACAAAGCGGCCCACGGCCGAGATGCTCGCCGACGTGGACGCGGTCGTGTTCGACGTCCAGGACATCGGCTGCCGGTTCTACACCTACATCGCCACGATGCTCGAGGCGATGAAGGCCGCGGCCGAGCACGGCAAGGCGTTCGTGGTGCTCGACCGCCCCAACCCGATCGACGGCGTGACGATGGCCGGCCCGCTCGTCGACCCCGGGAGCGAGACGTTCGTGGGCTGCCACGCGATCCCGCTGCGGCACGGGATGACCGTGGGCGAACTCGCGCGGCTGTTCCGCGAGGAACTCAAGCTCGACCTCGACCTCACGGTCGTGCCCTGCGAGGGCTGGCGGCGGGCCGACGCGTTCGACGCCACTGGCCTCGAGTGGGTGAATCCGTCGCCGAACATGCGGAGCCTCGCCGAGGCCTTCCTCTATCCGGGCATCGGCCTCCTGGAGATGACGTACCTCTCGGTTGGCCGCGGCACCGACACGCCCTTCGAGGTCGTGGGGGCGCCCTGGCTCGACGGCCGGCGGCTGGCCGACGCGCTCGCCGCGCGGGGCATCCCCGGCGTGGCCTTCGTGCCGGTCCGGTTCACGCCGCGGGCGAGCAAGTTCAAGGGCGAGGAATGCGGCGGCATCAACATCGCGATCACCGACCGCCAGGCCTTCGACCCGGTTCGCGCGGGGCTCGAAATCGCCTGCGTTCTGCGCCGGCTGCATCCCGACGACTGGGAGGCGGACAAACTTGCCGTGCTGCTGCTCTCGAAGCCCGTGCTCGCGGACATCCTCGCGGGGGGCGACGCCAGCGGGGTCGTGGCCGCCGCTGCTGATGGAATCAGTGAATTCGCCCGCCGCCGCTCGCCGCACCTGCTGTACGAGTGAACCTTGCGAATAATTGATTGACGCGGCCCGCTGGCGGACGGCAGACTAAAATGGAATACTGGTGTCGTCGTAGCGGATGGCCGCCGCGACGAGTGTCGGGGGCCGACCGGGTGAATTCCTTCCGAAGGCGAGGGTCAGTCATGAGTGCTTCTACATCGCATCTCTTTCGCGGCCGGGCTCTCAGGGTCATGGCGGCCATGGCAGTTTCGCTCATGCTCCCGGCCGCGTCGTTCGGCCAGATCCAACTCACGGAGGTGACGCGATACAACCTGGTCACCACGCTGTCGACCACCACGAGCATCGGTGACCCGAACCCCATCTACATCGGGAACAACGTGTCAGCCGTCGCCTGGTCGGGTTCCCGCCTGTTCGTCGGCGGATTCAACAACAGCGGGGTATCGAGTAGCGCGGGCATCATCGAGGTGCTCAACACGAACACGACCGGCATCGTCGTGTCCACGGCTGTGCAGTACGGACCGCTCTTCGGCTCCTTTGGCCTCGACCCCCAGCTCGGCTACTCGGGACTGGCCTTCGACGGCAGTCGGGTGTTCGGGGCGCTGAACGTGGGTTATTCGGACTACAACGGCCTGTCGGGATACGACGTGGCGGTTCCCTCGAGCCCGGCGTCGCTCTGGAATGCCCAGGGTCGGGGAAGTGCCGGCGTCGCGATGGACCCGGGATACGTCGTGGGCGGAGCGAGCCAGGGTGGCAGCGGCGTGGGCTGGGGTACCTTCGGGGATGGCAACGGCGGGTCGTCCAATCGTAGGGGTCTGAACGACCCGGCCTCCGGCGCGGTCATCTACGGATTCGACCCCAACGCTCCCGAGCCACTCGGATTCCAATGGAATACCGCGGACGGCACCGTTTTTCCGCGGGACATCACGTTCGATCCTGACTCCGGCGATCTGTACGGCCGGGCGAACAACGCGGTCATCAAGGCGGTTCGCACAGGCGCGAATTCTGCCGGTACTCCGGCGACGCTCGCCACGGGGCTGAGCGTAGGTAATGCCGTGGGCCAAAACATCGCCTTCATGAACAACACGACCGCCGGTGATCTGCTGGTTTTCAACAACCGCCCCAGCGGTGCTTCGCAGCAATTCGCACAAGCCGTGCGGATCACGGATACCTCCGGTGTGGCTCAGCCGGTCACGTGGAGTTTCCTGGGAGGTGCGTCTGGAACCAACGGCGGCTTCATCGACTTCTCGTTTGATCAGGCGAGCCAGACGCTCGCGGTCACCGACGCGTCCAACTCCCGCGTCTCGATCTTCCGCTTCGGGGCTCCCGGCCCCGCCACGCGGCTGACCTGGGCCGCCGACGGCGCCAATTTCGGCGGCACCGGCACCTGGAACACGTCGGGCACCTCCTGGATCGGCGACTACGGCGCCCAGGCCTGGGAGTCGTCGGCACAGGCCGTCTTTACCGGCACGACGTCGCCCACGAGTGCGGTGACCGTGGCCCCGGGCGGCGTGAGCGTGGGCCGCGGCATGTCGTTCGTGACCGCCGGCTACACGGTCGGCGGCGGTGCGATCACGCTCACGGGCTCGACCGCGTCCACGACCAATCTCTACGTCGAGCCGGGTGTCTCGGCGACGGTCAACTCGGCGATCGCCTCGGCCAACGGCCTGTCGAAGTCGGGCGCGGGCACGCTCGTCGTGGGCGGCACGATCTCGGGCGGCAACGTGTTCGTCAACAACGGCACGCTGCAACTCGCCTCGACAGGCCGGGTCCAGCCCAACGCGCTGGCCGGCGTGTCGATCGGCGCCACCGGCACGTTCGACGTCTCGGCGGTCCCCGGCGGCTACGCCGTTCCCGCCGGCACCGGCCTGGCCGGGGCGGGCACCGTGCAGGGGGCCGTGACCGTCGCCTCGAACGGCGTCGTGTCGCCGGGCTCCAACCTCGGCACGCTGACGGTGACCGGTGCCACGACCCTGGGCGCGGGCGGCAACTCCAATTGGCAGATCACCGATGCCGCGGGAGCCGCCGGCACCGGCTGGGACCTGCTCTCCGTAGGTGGTCCGCTCTCCATCACGGCGACGTCGGGTGATCCGTTCAAGGTGAACCTCTGGAGCCTGTCGTCGACCGGCCCCGACGTGAACGGCAACGCCCTCAACTTCAACTCCGCCACGAGCGGCACCTGGCGGATCGCCTCGGCGGCCGGCGGGATCACGGGCTTCGCGGCCAACAAGTTCGCGATCAACGTGTCGGCCACCAACGGCACGGCCGGGTTCTCCAACCCCACGTCGGGCGGCACGTTCAGCGTGGCCCAGAGCGGCAACGACCTGAACCTCGTGTTCACCGCTGGTGCGGCTCCCGATCCCACCACGCTCACCTGGTACGGCGACGGCGTGAACCCGGGCGGCGGCGGCACGTGGACGACCACGGGCACCACCTGGTTCGACGGCACGACCGTGCGGAGCTGGGTGCCCGGTGCGAAGGCGATCTTCAGCGGCACCGGCGGCACGGTGACGCTCAAGCCGCTGCCCACCTCCACGCCGTTGGACGTGCCGCCGAGCACCAGGCCCGCCCCGGTGAGCGTGTAGCCCGTGGAGGTGAACTGG
>JBJTIV010000275.1:0-14082 GCA_046095145.1 Planctomycetaceae bacterium | reverse complement strand
AGCCGCTCCGGATCCACCACGAACCGCAGCGGCTTCTGCGCCCATGCGCCCGCGTAGCCCACGCCGATCCGCGGCGTCCGCTCGACGAGCCGCCGGGGCACGGCGCTGCCGCTCGCCTCGAGCCACAGGCCGCCCCGCGGGCCGGCGACGATGCCGTCGAACGAGCGGTCGATGCCCAGCGCCCTCGTGAGCCGCCCGGGCCCCTCGTGGTCGCCCGCGCCGCGGATCAGCACCGCCGCGGGCACGCCCGCCGCCCCGGTCACGACGTTGAGCATCCAGTGCATGCCGTAACAGAGGTAGACGTACCAGCGACCGGCCGGGCCGAACATGGTGGCGTTGCGCTTCGTCATGCCCTTCGCCCCGTGGCAGGCCAGGTCGTGGGCGCCGAGGTAGGCCTCGGTCTCGAACACGACGTGCCGCGTGGGGCGGCCGTCGCGACCGCGCACGACCAGCCACTGTCCGAGCAGGTCGCACGCCACGCGATCGGCCGGGCGGTCGAAGAAGGCGACGTCGAGGGCCTGTGACGATCGGGCCATATCGGGCATTATGATGCCCCGTTCGGTCTTCCCGTCACGCGGAGCTTGTGGATCCTCATGGAAGCGGGCATCGTCGGTCTCCCCAACGTGGGCAAGAGCACGCTCTTCAACGCGCTGACGATGTCGAAGGCCGCCCAAAGCGCGAATTACCCGTTCTGCACGATCGAGCCCAACGAGGGGATGGTGAGCGTGCCCGACGAGCGGCTGGCGCGGATCACGAGATACATCCCGCCGCAGAAGGTGATCCCGGCGGCCCTCAAGCTCGTCGACATCGCGGGCATCGTGAAGGGGGCGAGCGAAGGCCAGGGGCTCGGCAACAAGTTCCTGTCGCACATCCGCGAGGTCGACGCCATCCTGCAGGTGGTCCGCTGCTTCGAGGATCCCGACGTGATCCACGTGGCCGGGAAGGTGGATCCGGTCTCCGACATGGAGACGATCGAGATCGAGCTCATGCTCGCCGACATCCAGCACCTCGAGAACCTACTGCCCAAGGCCGAACGGGCCGCGAAGGGGCCCGACAAGGAGGCGAAGCTCAAGGTCGACGTGATGCGGAAGTGCCTCGCCTGGCTCACGGAGCAGAAGCCGCTGCGCACGCTCGAGCTCGACGAGGCCGACCGGAAGGCGGTGCGGGAGTTCGGCCTGCTCACGGCCAAGCCGATCCTCTACGTGGCCAACGTCGACGAGTCGGACCTCGCGGGCTCGGGCCCGCTCGTGCAGCAGGTCCGCGCCGCGGCGGCCAGGGCCGGGGCCGAGGTGGTGCCGGTGTGCGCGAAGCTCGAGGCCGAGATCGCGGAGCTCGAGGAGGCCGACCGGGCGGAGATGCTCGCCGGCGCGGGGCTCTCCGAGCCGGCGCTCGCGGTGCTCGCCCGGGCGGCCTACCGGACGCTCGGCCTGCAGAGCTACTTCACGGCGGGCGAGAAGGAGGTCCGCGCCTGGACGATCCCCGTGGGCGCCACCGCCCCGCAGGCGGCCGGCGTGATCCACACCGACTTCGAGAAGGGCTTCATCCGTGCCGAGATCTATGCGCTCGACGACCTCGAGCAGTTCCACACGGAGAAGGACATCCGCGCCCACGGGAAGCTGCGGGTCGAGGGCAAGGACTACGTGATGCGCGACGGCGACATCTGCCACTTCCTGTTCGCGAAGTGACGCTCCGCTACCAGTCGTAGTCGAACCTGATCCCGAAGGCGTCGGTCAGGCTGTTGCCCTTGCGGGTGTCCTCGAGGAAGGCGCGGACGTAGTTGAACTTCGCCCGCGTGTAGGGATTGAGATACCAGTTGAGGCCGATCGTGAAGTCGGTGAGGTTGTTGCCGAGGATGTTCTTGTCGTTGAGGGTGATGCTCGAGTAGCGGGCGGCGATCTCCCAGGCCCCGATGCCCGTGGCGCCGCCCGGCGTGGTACGGAAGAACTCGTCGTTGACCTTCATCCGCTTGTGGATGCCGGCCTGCCGGTCGTAGGGGCGGTGCTCCCCGGTGAGAAACCAGCTCAGCTGTGCCATGTAGCCGTTGAAGAACAGGCTGGGGCCGTCGATCTGGTCGACGAGCGCGAAGGCGTACTCGGACTGGAGCGACAGGGGCCCCAGGATGAGGGCGAACTCGGGATCGAAGAGCTGGAAGTGGTTGGCCGGGATGTTGCCCGTGTCGACGAAGATCGGGGCGAACGGGGGCGTGGTGGGGTTGGCCGTCGGCGACCCGTTGGGCTGGGCCTTGCGGATCTCGGGCGTGTTGCGGAAGCGGACGCGATCCTGGTCGGTGTCGCGGTAGCTGTAGGCCGCGCCGAGGTGGAGGTAGCGGCTGCCGCCGCTGGCCTCGTCGAAGAAGGGCAGCCACGTGCGGCGCATGGTCAGGGCCTGGCCGCTGTCGAACGAGTCGTTGCCGGTGTTGTCGGAATTCGTGCGGAAGGTGCCGATCTGCCAGGTGGACCGCTCGTTCTCCGCCCAGCCGAAAGCCATCGCGCCCATGTTGCGGGCGGGGGCGAACGTGTCGACGAGCGACCGCTCCATGAAGGTGTTGTTGCGGTTCTGCGTCACCCGCTCGAGGCTGAAGGGCTCGAAGAAGTGGCCGACGCGCGCATTCTGGATCCAGGGCAGCTCGCGGGCCTCGATGTAGTTGTCGAGGTAGCTCGGCTGGTTGGCCAGTGCGAAGTCGACGCCGAGCGAGTAGTCGAGCTGCTTCCAGGCCTTGCCGCGGGCCCCGATCCGCAGGCGGCGGAACTGCGCACCGTCCTGGAGATCACCGAGGACGGCGCGGCTCGCCGGATCCTGGCTGAAGAGGATCTGGTCGCCCTGCACCTGGCCGGTGAGGTTGAAGGATGGCTTGTTCTCATCCGGCATCGACGTCGACGACTCCTTCTTGCTCGAGTCTTGTGCGGCCGAGCCCTTCTTCTCGGTGGCCTTCTTTGCCGCCTCCTTCAGGCCGTCGATCTCCTTCTGCAGCCGCTCGAGTTCGGTGCGCACGGCCTCGGGGAGGGCGTCCCGGCCCGATTCGACATCACCGGCAGGCAGCTCGACGACTTCGTCATCGGCCGTCATGGCCTGCGGCTCGGCCCCGACCACGGGCGCGACCAGACCGACGAGCGCCACGACGGCCACGATCCAGAGCGGCGCTCCGGCCCGGCCAACCGGGCGGCTGGGCGGACGACGGCAGTGGGATCGGATCGACGCCACGAACGATCTCGCTGGTTCAATGCCCCGAGCGACCGGAATTCCGCTGAGAAATCCCGGCCCTGGGGGCCGAAAATCCGGCTCTGATGCGACTCATCTAGAATCGGTAAAATCTGCTCAAGCATTAAAGTTTTCCCATCTTCACACCTGAAGGATCTGGTGCCGGAGCGGCACGGCGCGTGGGCTCCTCGGGCGTCGGTCGCGCGGCCGGGCGAGCGGGTAGGGCGTGACCCCTGCCATCGGACCATTTCGGACGCCATCGCGTGTCCGGCGCTGAAACTGCCGATCTTCCCCGGGCCACCCGGTTTTCACGATGCAATCGGTATCCGTCGCCCGTCGTCCAGTCGCTGCCGACCCGCGCCGGCTCCTGGCGGCGGCCGGCCTGGCCTGCGCGGTCTTCGTCGTGCCGCAGGTGGTGCGATCGACCGCAGCGCTTTCGCCGGAGAGCGGCCCGCGCAGGATTGCCGGCGCCGCGACGACGGCACGCGAGTCCGTGGACGTGCGCGCGGCGGCCCGCGAGGCCTACGTGTGGGGCTGGCCGCTCGCCTACGTGCACCAGTGCCGCGTCGCCCTCGAGAAGGTGCCCACGATCGGACGCAGCGGCGGCATGCCCATCGCGCCGATCAATCACGTCTCGATGCTCGTCGACACGATCGCCGGCCGCAGCATGCTCATTCCCTGCCCGAACCAGGACGTGATCTACGGTTTCGGGGTCTTCGATCTCGAGGACAGCGCGGTCGTGATCCAGGTGCCGGACTTCGGCGACCGGGTCTGGCTCTACCAACTCGGCGACCAGCGGACCGACAGCTTCGCCGACGTCGGCTGCATGCACGGCACGCGGCCCGGCGCATACCTCGTGGTGGGACCGGAGTGGGATGGCGACGTGCCGCCCGGAATCGCCGGCGTGTTCCGCTGCCCGACCCGCTACGCCTACTGCATGCCGCGGGTGTTCTTCACGGCGGAGCCGGGCGACCGCGAGGCGGCGCTGCCCGCGGTGAACCGGATCATGGCCTATCCGCTCGACGAGTTCACCGGCAGGTTTCGCGCGACCGACTGGTCGCGGTCCCGCTGGCTGCCCGCCGTGGCCGGTCGCGCCCGGCGGAACGGCAGCGTGACCCCCGAGAAGCTCCTGCAGGTCCTTCCCGACCTTCTCGCCGCCGTGCCGCCGCGGCCCGGCGCGGAGCCGCGCTCCGCCCGGCTGCGGGCGCTCGCGGCCGCCGTCGGTCGCGATCCGGCCGCGGCGGCCGCCGCGCTGGCCGCGGCGACAGAGGCCGACGCCGAGATCGTGGCGCCGCTGTTCCATTTCCGCAACGTGGGCCGCCGCCTGCCGGGCAACTGGACCACGCTCGACAACGGCGCCGCCTTCGGCACCGACTATCTCTCCCGCACGGCCGCGGCGAAGTCGAACGTGTTCGTGAATCGCGGCCCCGAGACCCGCTACTACTACCTCGATCTCGACGCCTCGGGTGACGAGCTCGTCGGCGACCGCGAGTATCGGATCACGTTTCCCGCGGGCAGCCTGCCGCCGGCCCGCGGCTTCTGGTCGCTCACGGTCTACGACGAGCGCCATCGCCTGCCCGACGACGTGCCCGGCCGTCATTCCGTCGGCTCGCGCGATCCCGAGCTCACCTTCGCCGCCGACGGGTCGCTGACCATCACCGTGTCGCCGGCAAGCGGGCCTGCCGGCACGACCGTGAACGCCTCCCGGACGGCCAACCGGCTCACGGCGCCCGCCGGCGCGTTCTCGCTCTACCTGCGGATCTACTGGCCCGACACCGCCGTCATCGACGCCGGCTGGACGCCGCCGGCCGCGACTCCCGCGCCCGACGGGCCCGGCATGCTGCAGTCGGCCGCCCTGCTCGGGGCGGCCGCCGCCCGCTGATCGCCGCGACACGCGGGCGGGTTCAGGCCCGCAGCGGCTCGTGCGGCGCGGAGTCGCCCCGCAGGTGCTCGGGCAGCCACTCCTGCTCGGCGGCGTCGGGCTCGACGGAACTGCCGCCCTGCGGCGCGAAGCCGGCCGCGTATTCCTCCTCGTGCTCCTCGCGGGCGCTCGTCCCGAAGAAGGAATACATCACCGGCACGAGCACGAGCACGAGCAGCGTGGTGAGCATGAGGCCGAAGGCCATCGACGTGGCCATCGGCACGAGAAACTGGGCCTGGAAACTCGTCTCGAGCAGCAGGGGCAACAGCCCGCCGATGGTCGTGATGCTCGTCAGGAGCACCGGCCGGAAGCGCACGCAGCCCGCCTCCCGCAGGGCGACCCGCAGCGGCTTGCCCTCCCGCACGCGGATGTTGATGAAGTCCACGAGGCAGATCGAGTCGTTCACCACGACGCCCGCCAGGGCCACCAGGCCGAACATGCTGAACAGCGTCAGCGGCATGCCCATGAGGGCGTGGCCGAACACGGCGCCCGCGCAGCCGAAGGGGATCGCCCCCAGGATGATGAACGGCTGGAAGTAGGACTTGAACTCCATCGTGAGCAGCACGAACATCGCGAACAGGGCCACGACGAACCCCACGCCCAGGCTGCGGAGCGACTCGTTCGACTGCTCCTGCTGCCCCTCCCAGCGCACCCGCACGTCCGGAAACTCGGCCGCCAGGTCGGGCATCAGCCGCTGCTGCATGTCGCCGATGATCTGCGAGCTCGTGAGCGTGCTCCTGGCGACGTCGATGTCGGCCGTCACGGTGATCGACCGCTTCTGGCCGAGCCGGTTGATCTCGGAGTAGCCCCGCACCACGGAGACGTCGGCCAGCTCGCTGATCGGCCGCTTCACGCCATCGGGGCCGGTGACGCGGATCTCGGCGAGCGTGGCCAGCGTCCGCCGCTCGTCCTGCGGATAGCGGACCATGAGCTTCACCTCGTGGCGGCCGCGCTGCAGCCGCATCACCTCCTCGCCGTAGAAGCTCGCCCGGATCGTGCCCGCCAGGTCGGCCAGCGACACCCCCATGGCCTCGGCGCGTGGCTTGATCCTGAGCTGGTATTCCCACTTGCCGGGCCGCGAGTCGTCGTCGATGTCGATCACGCCGGGATACTGGGCGAGCCACTCCTTGCAGCGCTCCACGGCGGCCTCGAGCTGCCGGGTGGCCTCCGCGTCGGCGGCGGCGAGCAGCTTGAATTCGATCGTCTTGCCGCCGGGGCCGAAATTCTCGGTGGTGAAGAGGAGCGTCTCGGTGCCCGGAAACTCCCCGCTCTCCCGCCGCCACTCGCTGATGAACTCCTCGCTCGTCACGTCGCGGAGCTCGCCCTCCGCGAGCTCGAGCCAGACTGCGCCCACGTGGCTGCCGCTCATCCGCGCGTCGGGGCCGATCTCGCCGAGCGCCGCCACCTGCCCCACGGCCCGGTGGACGAGCTGCACCACCGGGGTGTCGGGCGTGGAGAGCCGCTTCGAGACCGCGTAGGCCGCCTGCTCGATCCGCGCGGTCGCTTCCTCGGTGACCGCCGCCGGCGTGCCGTCGGGGAAGACCACCTTGGCGATCAACCGGTTGGCGTCGATCTTGGGAAACAGCTGGAACGGCGTGATGCCGCTGCGCACGATGCCCGCCGCGACGAGCAGGATGCCGACGGCGGTCGCCAGCACCGACCAGCGGTGGTCGAGGGCGAAGTCGAGGAACGGCACGTAGAGGTGCTTCACGAACCACTTGAGGCCCCGGTCGCACGCGCCCTGCAGCCAGCCCACCACCACGAGCAGCGGCCGCAGCGGAGCGAGCACGATCCCGATGATCGTGAACACGAGGTTCTTCTCGTGGGCCAGATGCCCCGGGAGCACGAGTGTCGACTCCGCCAGCGACATGAGCAGCGTGGTGATGAAGGCGAAGGGCATCACGGCGATGAACTTGCCCATCACGCCGGAGACGAAGCACAGCGGCAGGAACGTGATCACGGTGGTGAGCACGCTCGAGATCACGCTGGGCACCACCTCCACCGTGCCGTCGATCGCCGCCGTGACGAGGCTCTTGCCCATCCGCCGGTGGCGGTCGACGTTGTCGCTGACCACGATCGCGTCGTCGACGACGATCCCGATCGCCATCAGGAAGGCGAACATCGAGAGCATGTTGAGCGTCTGGTCGGTCGTGAACATCAGGGCGCCCGCGCCGAGCATCGAGAACGGGATGCCCATCGCCACCCAGAAGGCGATCTTGAGGTCGAGGAACAGCGCCAGCATCACGAACACGACCACGAGCCCCTGCAGGCCGTTCTCGACCAGCATCCGCAGCCGGTCCCGCACGTCGATCGACGCGTCGGCCCAGGTGACGAGCTCGTAGCCGGCGGGCAGCCTGGCCTCGGCCGCGTACGTCTGCACGGCCGCCACCATCGCCAGCAGGTCCTCGCCCGAGCTGCGGTCGATGGAGACGACCATCCCGGCGCGGCCGTTGATCCGGTTGAGCGACGCGATGTCGGCAAACTCGTCGCGCACGGTGCCGAGGTCGCCCACCGTGAGCACGAGCCCGTCGGGCAGCGTCACCAGCGGCAGCGTGGCGATCTCGGCCCCCACGTAGCGCTTGTTCTTGCCCCGGAGCAGGATCTCGCCGCTCTCGCTGCGGATCGTGCCCCCGGGGAGCTCGAGGTTCTCCCGGCGCACGATCTCCGCCACCTTCTGCAGCGACAGCCCGTGCTTGCGGAGCGTGGCCTCGGAGATCTCGATGTCGATCTGGTAGTCCTTGGCGCCGAGCAGGTTGGCGGCCGACACCGCCGGCAGCGCGCGCAGGTCGTCACGGACGGTCTCGGCCACGTCGCGCAGCTCGAGCTCCGACACCTCCCCACCGGCCGCGGCCTGCGGGGCGAGCACGCCCACCTTGATCGCGGGTGTCCGCAGCGTGACCTGCTCGACCTTGGGATCCTCGGCGAGCTCCGGCATGCTCGGAATCCGCTCCACCTCGGAGCGGATCTCGCCGAGCGTCTTCTGCACGTCCTTGACGCGGTCCTGGAGCTCGAACACGCAGTAGCCCATCCCCTCCTGGGCCACGCTCGTGATCTTCTTGATGCCGGCGACGCTGCGGCAGGCCTCCTCGATCTTCTGGCAGATGCCCTCCTCCACCTCCTCGGGCGTCGCCCCCGGGTAGGGCACCGTGACGAGCACGATCTCCAGGTCGAACTCGGGAAACGTCTCCCGCCGCATCGAGGCGAAGGCCAGCGCCCCCACGAGGAGGATGGCGATGACCAGCGTGTTCATCGCCGGCATGTTCCGCACGCACCAGCCGACGATCGTCCTCACGTCGCGTCCTCGCCGGTGGTGGCGGCCGCGGCGCGGACGGGGGCCGGGCCGGGCTCGACCACGGCCATGCCATCGTGCGGATGGGAGATCTGGCTGGTGATCACGCGGTCCCCCGCGAACAGGCCGCTGGTCGCCGCCTCGAAAAACAGCCGGCCGGACGCCGCGTGCGCCACGCGGGGCCGTACCACGACGAGCCGGCCGTCGCGCATCACCCACACGTCGCCGCTGGGACGCTGGGCGTCTTCCGGGATCGACACGAGCGGCTCCTCGGGATCGACGTGCACCCGCACCTCGACGAACATGCCGCGGAGCAGCGACCGCGGCGCCCCGGCGGGCAGCTGCGGCAGCGCCACGCCGTAGCGGTCGAGGGCCTTCACGCCCCGAGGATCGGCCACGAGCACGCGGCAGGGCAGCGTGCGGGTGCGCTCGTCGAGACCGCGGCCCTCCTGCCGGGAGAGCACGCCCTCCCACTGGTAGACCGCGTCGCCGATCGAGTAGACGACGCTGGCCGGCAGGTCGATCTGCTCATGGGCGACCCGCTCCCCGTCGGCGACCGCCCGCCGCGCCCCCCAGATCCGGGCCACGTCCTCCATCGCCAGGCTCGCGCGGACCTCGGCGGCGCCAGTGTCCTCGATCGTGACCAGCGCCGCGCCCTTGGCCACGAACGAGTCCTGCTCGACCTTGTCCTCGACGATTATGCCGTCGATGGGGGCCGTGATGCGGGTGCGCGACAGGTCCAGCTTCGCCTTCTCGAGCATCGTCGCGGCCAGCGCCTGCGCCTCGACGAGCCGGTTGCGCCGCTTGTCGAGAACCCGCCGCTGTCCCTCGAGCATCGTCAGGGCGTTGGCCGCGGTGAGCTCCTCGCGGAGCGAACGGTCGTGCTCCGACTCGGTGACGACCCTGTCGGCCTTGAGGCTCCCGAGCCGGGCCGCCTCGCGGCGGGCGAGCTCGACCTGGCGCCGCGCCAGGTCGAGCGAGGCGGCGTTCTGGACGAGCTCCTCCTCGACCTCGGTGATGGCGATGCCGGCCTGCACGAGTTCCCGCTCGAGCCGGGACACGTCGAGCTCATAGTCGCGGGGGTCGATCTCGAAGAGCAGCGTGCCCGCCGTGACGAACTGCCCCTCGTTGCAGACCTCCGACTTGCGGCTCACCCGGCCTGCGACCTCCGCGGCCAGCGTCACCTCCCGCAGCGGCACCACCACGCCGTCCGCCTCGATCACCACGCCGTCGGTGACCGGCTCGACGGCAGCGGTCGTCACCGGCACGGCGGCGGGCGCGGCGGCGGCCTTCCGCGCCGGGGGCGGCTGCCGCCCCATGAGCATGAACGCGGCGATCCCGCCGCCGAGGATGGCCAGGGGCGTGATCCAGCCGAGGACGGTGCGGACACTGCTCATGCGGAAGGATCCTCGGAAGAAGGCACACTCACGGCGGCTCGGCGGCGACCCGCGTCGGTCGTCCCGAGCGGCGGCGCCGCACCCAGCGCGGCGAGCGTCTGCCGCGTGACGTGGTCGGCGAGCGCCGCGGGCGTGTGCAGCGTCGCGAGCTCGTCACGGGGCACGAGCATCGCCACGACGCCCCCGGCGGCCCGGTAGACGAAGCACTGGCCGACCACGCTCATGGCCAGCCGCCGTACCTCGGGCTCCGTGAGGCGGCCCGCGGCGAGGTCGAGGAGGATCGCGACCAGCACGGCGAAGTGCGGCCGCATGTAGTCCTCGACGAGCTCGCGGCAGGCCTCGGTGGGCTGGAGCACCTCCCGCATCATCAGCCGCACCTGCCACGGAGGCTGGCCCAGGCCGAGCATGCGATCGAGCAGGTTGGCCACGAAGTCGTGGAGCCGCCGCTCCGGGGGCACGTGGGCGCCCCACTCGGGCAGTGGCAGCTGGCGGACCCGCTGCTCGTGGGCGTGCTTCACGCTCTCGATGTAGAGCCGCCGCTTGTCGCCGAAGTAGTAGTTGACGGCCGCCACGTTGACCCCGGCGGCGGCGCAGATGTCGCGCACGGTCGCCGCCTCGTAGCCGCGTTCCGCGAACTCGCGGCCGGCGGCCGAGAGAATCCGCTCCCGCGGCTCGTCGCTGGAATGTGTCGGTCTGGCCGTGTCCGCCGTCGCCACGCCCTGCCTCCGCAGCCGTTTCAAACAAGTGTTTCAATCGAGTGTATGCACGAGAAACCGCGAAAATCCAGGCCGCGTAACAAGCCTGGAAATCCAATGCTTCACGCCCGGGCTCGGCATCCTGCCGACCCGGGCTTGGCCGGCCTCCACCGGCTGGTCACAACCCGGCCCTCCGGGCCTGGCGCGTGAGGTGGAGTTGGCGTTGCATCCCGAAGGAAGCCCCAAGCGCAAGCGCGGGGAATACGGTCTGCCATCTCGATGGGGCACCGCGTGACCGCGCGCGCCACCCGCTCTCCCGTCGCTCGCGCTCCGGGCTTCCCTCACGGGGCAATGACGCCTCACGAGAGGCACCGTACGACAGCCGTCACCCCCGGAGGATCGCCTCGGCGCAGCGGCGGCCGCTGACGAGCGCACCATTGATCGATGCCGTGCCGCAGTGGTCGCCGCACAGGAACAATCCCGGCGCCAGCCGCGGGCCATCGGGACGCAGCCGACGGGCCGCCGGTGACTCGTCGGGCAGCGCCCGCAGCACGTCCATGGTGACCAGCGGCGTCCAGCGCGCGACGGCCGCACCGAACCACGCCGTCGCCTGGTCGCGAATCGCGTCGGATAGCGCCGCCGGCCCGCCCTGCCAGTCGCCCCGGACCGACACCTGCACGAGCGCGGCCCCCGGCGGCGCGTAGCCGGCCGCCACGTCCGAGGGCACGGTGAGGTTGTCGATGGGACCCCGGTCGTCGGCATTCACCACGAGCGTGGGACTCGACAGCGGCGACCGCTCCGCCGCGAAGGCCACGAGCCGCGTGGACTTCACCGACCGACCGCCCCAGGGACCGACCACCTCCGACGGCAGGATGGCCGTCGCACCGGTGAGATCCGTGGCGACGACGACGTGGGCCGCGGTCATGGCCGTGCCATCGAGGAAGTCCACGCCTCCGGCCTGGGCGCGCCGCACCGGTCGGCCGAGCAGCAGCGCCGCGTCGGGCAGTCCGACGGCGATCTGGGCCGGGATCGCCGCCATGCCGTCGCGCGGCAGGCAGGCGCTGCCCAGCGAGAACATGGCGAAGTCGAAGAGAAAGACCGTGGCGGCCGTGTCGAGCCGCCGCTCCAGGAACACGCCGCCGAAGAAGGGCACGAAAAACCGCTCCACGAATGCCGGCGAGAAGCCCCGCGCGGCCCGTTCCTCGCGGGCCGTCCGCTCCGCCGGCAACGCCGCCGCGTCGGGATCCAGACGCCCCGCCCGCAGCGCCGCGAGCGCGTCGGCCCGCAGCCGCGCGGTGCGCAGCGCGTCGAGGGCGCCCACGGTGCCCCGGGCCACCGCCCCGAGCGCCGTCAACGGCCGGCGCCACGGGTCGGCCACCGGCCGCAGCCTGCCCCCCTGGGCCACGAGCGCGCCGGGCTCGAACCGCCCGAGCTCGAGCGCGGCGAGGTCCAGCTGCCGCCGCCCCTCGGGGTAGGCGTCGTTGTAGACCTGGAAGCCGCGGTCGATCCGGAAGCCGTCCACGACGTCGGTCGCCACGCGGCCGCCCACGCGGTCGGCGGCCTCGACGACGGCGACCCGCATCCCGCCGCGCGCCAGTTCCCGCGCGCACGCGAGCCCTGCGAGCCCCGCGCCCACGACGATGCAGTCGACGTCCGGCATGGCGGGAAGCCTACGTCGCGAGCCGTGCGGCCAGCCAGCGGCCCGCGGCGAGGCCGCTCGACGCCGCCCCCTCCACCCGCGGGCCGGCGAACGCGTCGCCGCAGCAGACCAGCGGCGGCGAGAGCGACGCGGCGACGAGCGGCGAATCGAGGATCGTGGTGGGCAGGGCGAATTTCCAGCGGTGCAGCTTCCGCTCCACGATCGTCGTGGCGGGATCGCCGTCGAGCCACGGCCGCACGGCCTCCACGAGCATCGCCGCCACCTCGTCGGGCGGGGTGTCGAAGTGCGCGCGGGAGAAGCCGCCGCTGGCGTGGACGGTGAGGGCGGGAACCGGCGAGATGCCCTTCTGCATGTTGTCGGCGAGCCAGGCGAGCGGGCCGCCCCCTTCCGTAACGAACTGGACCGCCCCCGGCGCCGGCACCCGGCTCGGCCTGTCGAGCACGAGCATCAGCGCGAAGCAGGGATCGTAGGCCACGCCGGCCAGGAGCGCCCGCGCCTCGGGGTCGATCGTGGCCGCGCCCGCGGCGAACAGATCGAGCGCCTGCGGCACCGGTGCCGTGACGACCGCGGCCGCCGCCTCGATCGTGGCAGAGCGGCCGTCCGACTCGATGGCCACCACGACGCGATCCGCCCGCGTGGCGATCGACGTGACCTGCGCGTTCGTCGTCACCAGGCACGGCTCGCCATGGCCGTCGGCGGCGAGCCGCTCGAGAAGCCACTTGGGCAGGTCGGTCATGCCCCGGGCCCCGCGCCAGCGGGCGTGGCCGTCGGCCGCGGCCTCGACGTCACCGCCCAGGCTGCCCGACCGCCCGAAGCCCGTGCACCAGGTCTCGACGGCGCCGGCGGCGTGCGCGTCGGCCACGATTCCGCCGAAGGCGCGGCCGCGGACCGTGAAGAACTGCGCCCCGTGATCGCAGATCGCGCCACCAATGCGGCGGGTCGCCATCCGGCCGCCGATGCCGCGCGACTTCTCCACCACGAGCACGCGGCGGCCCGCGCGGACGAGCTCGCCGGCGGCGCACAGGCCGGCGATCCCGGCCCCCACGACGACCACCTCCGGCGCGCCGCTCACGGCCGCCCCGCCGCCGGCAACAGCATCCGCAGCGGCTCGGTGGTGCAGGGCATCCGGCTCGACGCCAGCACCTCGCCGGCCGCGCAGCCCGCCATCGTGCCGGCCGTCTCCGCCATGGCCCGCACCCGCGGATAGATGTGGGCCTTCTCCGGCGGAAACTGCGAGGCGTAGCAGGCGATCGCGGCGAGCTTCGTCTCCAGGTGGCCGGCGATGTCGACGACCAGGGGCCACTGGCCGTGCGGCACGGCGGGGATGCCGGCGAACAGGAAGTAGGTGAGGAACTGGGGCACCGAGTGCACGGGCAGGCCGCCGAAGAAGTCGTCCCACTTCGTGAGCCGCGAGTAGAAGACCGCGGCCTCGGTGATCGCCACGGCCTGGGCGTGGTCGGGCGAGGCCAGCGGCGTCTTGTCGCCGATGCCCAGCACCACCCGGGGCCGCCAGCGGCGGAATGCCGTGGCCAGCGCCACCCGCACCTCGAAGGAGTAGAACAGCCGCCGGTTCGGGAAGCCGAGGGTCTCGCGATGGACCACGCCGAGCGCCGAGGCCGCCGCGGCGGCCTCCGCGAGCCGCTCCTCCGGACCGCTCGACCGGGGCGTCGGCTCCCCGTCGGTGAGGTCGACGATCCCCACCCGCGCCCCCTGCGCCGCCAGCAGCGCGAGCGTGCCGCCGCAGCCGATCTCGACGTCGTCGGGATGGGCCCCCACCGCGATCACGTCGAGCGGCGTGGGCAGCTGGTCGCCGGTCATGCGGGCTTGGTGGCGGCGATGAGGAACACGGGGTTGATCGCCTCGAAGCGGATGCGGTCGAGCTGCTCGACGCCCCGCGCGATGTTCACCATCCAGTAGGCGGC
>JBJTIV010000274.1:0-16054 GCA_046095145.1 Planctomycetaceae bacterium | reverse complement strand
CAGGCAGCACCGAGTGAGCAGAGGCCCGGAGGGCCGCCGCGAACGTCCGGTCGAGATGGCACGGGCAACCCCGCCTGGCGTCGCCGCACGGCAACCGCCGGAGCGTCCTCTGCTATCCTGTCGCGTGGTTTCCGGGTCGTGAAAGGATGCACCATGTCGGGTCCCGCCGAGACCGACCGCGCCGCCGCCCGCGTCGACGATCCACGGGTCGCCGAGGTGCTCGCCCGGTGGTGGGGCTTCGACCGGCTGCGGCCGCTGCAGGCCGAGGCGATCGACGCCGCGCTGGCGGGCCGCGACTCGCTCGTGGTGCTGCCGACGGGCGGGGGCAAGAGCCTCTGCTACCAGCTGCCGCCGCTGGTGGCCGATTCGACCGACGTCGTGGTGTCGCCGCTGGTGGCGCTCATGAAGGACCAGGTCGACGCCCTCGAGGCGATCGGCTATCCCGCGGCCGCGATCCACGGCGGCATGTCGCAGGAGGAGCGGGCGGCCGTCCGCGACCGGATCGCGGCGGGCGAACTGCGGCTGGTGTTCGCGGCGCCGGAACGGCTCGTGAACACTGGGCTGCTCGACGTGCTCGCGCGTGTGGGCGTGAAGCGGTTCGCGATCGACGAGGCCCACTGCATCAGCCACTGGGGCCACGATTTCCGGCCCGAGTATCGCCAGCTCGCCCTGGTGCGGGAGCGGTTTCCCGCGGCGAGCATCCACGCCTTCACCGCCACGGCCACGCCGCGGGTCCGGGCCGACATCGCCCGGCAGCTCGATCTCCGCGATCCGGCGGTGCTCGTGGGCACGTTCGACCGGCCCAACCTCGTCTACCGCGTGGTGCCGCGAACCGACCGGGCGACCCAGGTGGTCGAGGTGCTCGGCCGCCACCGGGGCGAGGCCTCGATCGTCTACTGCATCTCGCGGAAGGAGACGGAGCGGCTCGCCGAGCGGCTCGCCGCGGCGGGGCTGCTCGCCCGCCCCTACCACGCCGGGCTCGACGCCCGCGAGCGCCACGCCACCCAGGAGGCCTTCGCCCGCGAGCAGATCGACGTCGTGGTGGCCACGGTGGCCTTCGGCATGGGCATCGACCGCTCCGACGTGCGGCTCGTGCTCCACACGGCGCTGCCCAAGAGCCTGGAGGCCTACCAGCAGGAGACCGGCCGGGCCGGCCGCGACGGGCTGGCCGCGGAGTGCGTCCTGCTCTATTCGTCGGCCGACGTGTTCAGCTGGGAGTCGCTCGTGCGGAAGAGCGCCGCGGAGTCGGAGCTCGACGCGGCCGACCAGGAGGCGCTCGTCGCCTCGCAGCTCGAGCACCTGCACGCCATGCGGCGCTACGCCCAGGCCGCCCGCTGCCGCCACGCGGCCCTGTCGGAGTATTTCGGGCAGTCGTATCCGCCGGTCGCCTGCGGCGCCTGCGACGTCTGTCTCGGCGAGACGGAAAGCCTGCCGGATGCGACGGTGACCGCGCAGAAGATCATCTCCTGCGTGGCGCGGGTGGGCGAGCGGTTCGGCGTGCGGCACGTGTGCGAGGTGCTCCGCGGGGCGCAGACCGACGGCATTCGCCGCCACGGCCACGACCGGCTCTCCACGTTCGGCCTGCTCGCCAGCGTCGACCAACGGGCGGCCGAGAACCTCGTCCACCAGCTGCTCGACCAGGAGTTGCTCGAGCGCACGCCGGGCGACCGCCCGGTGGTCACGCTCAACGAGCGGTCGTGGGAGGTGATGCGGGGCCAGCGGGAGGTGGTGCTCGTCGAGCCGCGGACGGCGAAGGCCAAGACCACCAAGGCCGACGTGGACGACTGGCAGGGCGTGGACCGCGACCTGTTCGAGCGGCTGCGGCGCTGGCGGCGGCGGGTGGCCGACGCCCGCGGCAAGCCGGCCTGGACGATCTTCGACGACAAGTCGCTGCGGGCGATCGCCCGCGACAAGCCCGACTCGCCGGCCGCCCTCCTGCGCTGCCGCGGCATCGGCGAGAAGCGGCTCGCCGACTTCGGTCCGGCGATCCTCGACCTGGTGGCGGGCAAGGAGCCCTCCACGGATCACCACTAGGTGTTGCTGACGACGTGCTGAAACCACCGATCGAAGAGGCTCGGGGCTGCCCATCCCCTCGAGCCGGCGTAGGCGGCCAGCGCAGCCCCGAGCCGGTCCACCCAGCGCAGGAAACCACCCCATGACCGGAAACGCCCCCACCTCCGCCCTCCGCGCCCTCGGCCAGAGCCTCTGGCTCGACAACATCACCCGCGGCATGCTCGACGACGGCACGCTGGCCCGCTACGTCCGCGACCTGTCGGTGACGGGCCTGACGAGCAATCCCACGATCTACAACCTGGCCTTCAAGACCACGCCGTTCTACGACGCGGCCGTCGCCGCGAAGGTGAGGGCGGGCGTCACCGGCGAGCGGCTGTTCTTCGACCTCGCGATCGAGGACCTGCAGCGGGCGGCCGACCTGTTCCGCCCGGTGCACGACCGCACCGGCGGGCTCGACGGCTGGGTGTCGCTCGAGGTGTCGCCGCGGCTGGCCTACGACACCGCCAGCACGCTCGTTGCGGCCCGCGACCTCCACGCCCGCTCCGCCCGGCCGAACCTGTTCATCAAGATACCCGGCACCCGCGAGGGCCTGCCGGCGATCGAGGAGGCGATCGCCGCGGGCGTGCCGGTGAACGTCACGCTCCTGTTCACCCGCGAGCAGTACCTCGCCGCGAGCGACGCCTACCTGCGGGGCGTCGAGCGGCGGATCGACGCGGGGCTCGACCCGCGGGTCTGCTCGGTGGCGTCGCTGTTCATCAGCCGCTGGGACACGGCCACGGCGAAGCAGCTGCCGCCGCACCTGGCCAACACGCTGGGCGTGGCCGTCGGCGGCCAGTCCTACGCCGCCTACCGTGGGATCCTCGCCTCCGACCGCTGGCAGCGCCTGGCGAACTTCGGCGGCCTGCCCCAGCGGCTCCTGATGGCGAGCACCGGCACGAAGGATCCGGCGCTCTGCGACCATCTCTACGTGCGCGACCTCGCCGCCCCGCACACGATCAACACGATGCCGGAGGCCACGCTCCTGGCCTTCGCCGACCACGGCACGCTCGGCCCGCCGCTCTCGGCCGGCGGCGGCGCGAGCGACCGCACGCTCGACGAGATCGCCCGCGCCGGCATCGACCTCGCCGCCCTGGGCGCCGAGCTCCAGCGGCAGGGCGCCGAGGCCTTCGTGAAGAGCTGGGACGAGCTCATGGCGGTGATCGACGCGAAGGCCGCGGGCGACGGGTGATCCGGTCGCCCATGGGCGGCAGCCGCGCCGCGACGCTATGGCGGTGGCGGAAAGAGACTCCGGTGCCGGGCGGCCGTCTCTTCGGGATCGACCTTGAGCACCGCGCGATCATAGGTGAGCAAGCCGTTGACCTCGACCTCCACGTCGGTGGTCTGCGTGTAGACGGCAGCCGCCAGGCCCCGGCCGATGAGGTCGTGGAGCCGCTCGATGAGGCCTCCATAGGCCGCCCTCAACTCGGCCTCGGACGGGAAGGTGCGGTAGCCCCAGGTGTCGGTCTCCTTCCAGAGGTGGCCCGGCACGGGCAGTCCGAGGCCCCCGAACTCGCCGAGCACGCTCGCGCGGTCGAGCATCACGGGGAACATCGTCGGTCCCGGGTAGTCGTGCCTGTCCCTCATGTCTCCGAAGCCCCGATCGACCCAGCCGCTCGGACCGTCCACGATCCGGGTCGGATCGCGCTGCTTGACCCACGCGAGGATCTCGTTGGTGTCGTGCTGGCCCCAGCCTTCGTTGAACGGCACCCAGACGACGATCGACGGGAAAAATCGCAGCCGCTCGATCATCCGGCCCAGCTCCAGGCGGAACTGGGCCTTCTCCTCGGGCGTGAAAGCAGCGTCCGGCGTCGCTGCGGCGATGTGGTGGTTCCGCGACAGCTCACCTCCGTTGGGCTGATCCTGCCAGACCAGCAGGCCCAGCCGGTCGCAGTGGTGGTAGTAGCGGGCCGGCTCCACCTTGACGTGCTTGCGGAGCATGTTCATGCCGAGCCGCTTGATCACCTCGAGGTCGTACCGCATGGCGGCGTCGCTCGGCGGGGTGAGCAGCCCGTCGGGCCACCAGCCCTGGTCGAGCGGGCCGATCTGGAACAGCGGCTTGCCGTTGAGCAGGAGCCGCTGTATTCCTCGCTCGTCCTTGCCGATGGCGATGGACCGGAGCGCGACGTACGAATCCACGCGGTCCACCACCGCGCCATCGGCCGCCACGAGTTCGACCACGATGGGGTGAAGGTGGGGATCGTCCGGCGTCCAGGGCCGCGGCTCCTCGACGGGACACCGGATCGGCCGCCCTGCATCTCCCTCGCCCATCACGCCGCCCCCCGGCCCGGCGAGGATGCGCACCCGTGGCGGCGGCCCGTCGGCCGTGGCGGCGGCGACCTCCACCGTGATCTCGACCTCGCCCCGCGCGACGTCGGCGACCGGGAGGAGGCCCGTCACGTGCCGCTCCGGCACGGGCTCGAGCCACACCGACTGCCAGATGCCGCTCACCGGCGTGTACCAGATGCCCCCCGGCTTGAGCACCTGCTTGCCGCGGGGCTGCGGGCCCTGGTCGGTCGGGTCCCAGGCCCGCAGCACGATCTCGTTGTCACCGGCGCGGAGGTGCGGCGTGATGTCGAACGCGAACGGATCGAAGCCCCCGGCATGCGCGCCGAGCTGCGTACCGTTGACCCACACGGTCGCGTGCCAATCGACGGCCTCGAACCGGAGCATCACGCGCCGACCGTGCCAGGCTTCCGGCACCTGCACGCGGCGGCGGTACCAGATCTCCTGGCTCGCCGTCACGCCCCGGCCCACTCCCGACAGCGACGACTCCACGCAGAATGGCACGAGGATCCTGCGCGTGGCCTCGACCACGTCGTCCCAACGGAGCGCCGCGGAGTCGGCGGTCGGCACGCCGGTCTCGCCAGCCGGCCGATCGACGACCGCGCAGTCCCACAGGCCGTTGAGGCACAGCCAGTCCCGCCGCACGAGGTGCGGCCGCGGATACTCCCGCCAGGCGTTGTCGGGCGTGACCTGCCGGCCCCACTCCGTGGACAGCGGCGCGGCAGTGGGCTTCCAGTCATCCGCCGGGGCGGCCGTCGAGAGTGCGCTCGCCGCGCCGAGGACGCACCCGATGAGGATCGAGATCATCCGCATCGCTACATCATCCCTGAGCCCGCTGCCCCACCCGATGGTCTCACACCCTACCACCGGCGCCCGGCCACTGGAAAGTCGCTACGAGGTCGAGCACCGCGGCCGACGGCCTGCTCGCCTGCCGCGCACGTAGCCGCGCCGCGTGAGCGCCGACTCGACGAGTGCCCGGGCCGCGGGCGGGAGCTGCGTGGACTGCCAGGCCCGTTCCTCGTCGGCCGCACCACCGGCCGCAGCGACCGCCTTCGCGCCGTAGATCACCACGCCGAGGCTGTGATCGGCCGCGTGCGCCGTGGCCCCCGCGTGGCCCGCGGCCCGGGCTGCGGCGACCGCCGCCGGTCTCGCGGCGGCCCGGGCCGCCGCGTGCGCGGCCACGGCGGCCCGCATGCAGTCGCCGACCGTCGCGTCGCCGCACACCCAGGCGCGCACGGCCGCGATCGCCCGGCGCGGCCGGCCGTCGCGGCTCCGATTCCAGTGGCGGTCCACCAGCCGCTCCGCGCAGTCGGCCGCCCAGGCGGCCAGCAACCGGTGCGTGGCGGCGTCGAGCGGCCCGCCCCGGTGCGCGGCCACGAAGCGGCGATCGCGCGGCATGCCCTCAGCCCTCGCCGAGGTAGGCGTCGCGCACGCGGCGGTCGGTGGCGAGCTCGGCCCCCGTGCCGGTGAGCGTGACCCGGCCCGTCTCCAGCACGTAGCCGCGCGACGCCAGCGCGAGCGCCGCCCGCGCGTTCTGCTCCACCAACAGCACGCCGATGCCGCGGGCGGAAAGCGACTTGATCACCTCGAACACCTTGGCCACGATGAGCGGCGCGAGTCCCAGCGAGGGCTCGTCGAGCAGGAGCAGCCGCGGACGGCCCACGAGCGCCCGGGCGATCGCCAGCATCTGCTGCTCGCCGCCCGACAGCGTGCCGCCCAGCTGCCCGAGCCGCTCGCCGAGCACGGGGAACAGGCCGCAGGCCTCCGCGATGTCGTGCCGGACCTGGGACCGGTCCCGCTGCGTGAACCCGCCGAGCTCGAGGTTTTCGCGGACCGTCAGCCGCGGGAAGATCCGCCGCCCCTCGGGCGACTGGCCGACGCCGAGGCGGACGATCTCGTGGGTGGCCAGGCCGGCGAGCGGCCGGCCGGCGAAGGCGATCGACCCGCCGCGCGGCGGCACGACGCCCGAGACGGCCATCAGCAGCGTGCTCTTGCCGGCGCCGTTGGCGCCGATGATCGCCACGAGCTCCCCCTCCTCCACCGCGATGGAGACGCCGTCGAGCGCACGGATCGGCCCGTAGCCGGCGACGAGATCGCGAACGTCCAGGAGCGGCATCGGCTTCTCCTCACCCTTCCCCGCCCAGGTAGGCCTCGATCACCTTCGCGTCGCGGCGGATCTCCGCCGGCGTGCCCTCGGCGATCTTCACGCCGTGGTCGAGCACGGCCACCCGGTCGCTGATCTTCATGACCACGTTCATGTGGTGCTCGATGAGGAGCACCGTCAGCCCGCGGTCGCGGATCCGCTCCACGAGCGCGGCGAGCTCCGCGGTCTCGGCCGGGTTCATGCCGGCGGCCGGCTCGTCGAGGAGGATGAGCGTGGCGCCGGTGGCCAGCGCCCGGGCGATCTCCAGCCGCCGCTGGTCGCCGTAGGGCAGCTGGCCGGCGATGCGGTTGGCGGCCCCGCCGAGGCCCACGAACTCGAGCTCGGCGAAGGCCCGCGACCGCGCCGCGGCCTCCGCCCGCCGGTTGGCGGGCGTGCGCAGGAGCATCGCGAAGGTGCCACCGGGGATCGAGCGGTCGAGGCCCACGAGCACGTTCTCGAGCACCGTCATGTTGGAGAACAGGCGGATGTTCTGGAACGTGCGCGACACGCCGGCCCGCGAGACGACGTGCGGCGACCGGCGGCCCCGCCGCCACACCGCCACGGTGCCCGCGGTGCCGAGCAGGCCGCCGGCGAGCAGCCCGAGGAGGCCGCGCAGGCGGATCCGCTGCTTGCCGGCCGCGAGCCGGTCGAGCACCTCGGGCCGCACGTTGCCCGGCAGGCCGGGCGGGCCGGCGTCGCCCGCGGCCTGCGTGTCGGACGCCGCCGGCACCGTTCCCGGGCCCGCGCGCCGGGCGGTGACCGCCGCCTGCAGCTCGTTGCACAGGGCCCGCGCCTCGGCGAGGTCGCGGCGGATCGCGAGCACCTCGGAGCCGTCGGCGCTCACCACCCGCCACTTGCCGGCCATCTGGTCGAGCGCCAGGTCGGCCCGGAAGTAGCCCCGCAGCCGGTCCTCGGCGGCGGCGAGCGAGAACGGTTCGCCCGTGTTCATCCCCCGCTTCACGACCGCCAGCCAGAGCCGGGCGACGTCGACCGCGGCGGCGGCGAACAGCAGCCCGGTGAGCAGGCCGATCGCCAGCGCCCCCCAGAACGTGGCCGCGGTGAAGGGCCGCTCGAGCCGCGTGCCGCGGAAGCGCACGGTGCCCGAGGTGGGCGCGTAGATGCCGCTGATGCAGTTGAAGGCGGTGGTCTTGCCGGCGCCGTTGGGGCCGATGAGGGACACGATCGCCCCCTCGGGCACGTCGAGGTCGAGATCCGACACGGCCACGAGGCCGCCGCAGCGGATGGTGAGCCGGTCGACGGCCAAGAGCGGCGACCCGTCGGCGGCGGCACGAGGGTCGTGCGTCATCGGTGGGCCTCCCGCATCTCCGCCGCCAGGCGGCGCGACGGCACGAGCCCTTCCGGCCGGAAGCGCATCACGAGCACGAGCGCCAGCCCGAAGATGGCCAGCCGCCAGCCGCTGAACGACAGCAGGCTCGAGCCCGACGGGTTGATCTGCAGCTGCTGGATCCAGGAGTCGGCCCAGGGCGCGAGCACCGTGTCGAAGCCCACGAGCAGGGCCACGCCCAGGAGCGTGCCCGGGATGCTGCCCAGCCCCCCCAGGATCACGGCGCAGAGCACCATGATCGAGCGGTTGAAGTCGTAGGCGTTGGGGTCGGCGGTCGTCGACAGGCTGGCCGCGTAGAGGCAGCCGGCGAGCGCCGCCACCGCCGACGACATGGCGAACGCGGAGAGCTTCACCCGCGTGGCGGAGATGCCCATGGCGGAGGCGGCCAGTTCGTCCTCGCGGACGGCCACCCAGGCGCGGCCCAGCCGGGAGTGCTCGAGCCGGCGCATCGCGATCACCACGCCGGCGAGCGCCGCGAGCGACAGGTAGTAGAACCAGCGCGGATCGACGGCGAAGGCGTAGCCGAGGTCCACGCCGCCGAGCGTGCGGCCCGCTCCGGGCGGCGGCACCGGGTTGAGCCCCTTCATGCCGCCGGTGATCTGCTCGAGGTTTCGCAGCGTGACCTTCACCACCTCGCCGAATCCGAGCGTGACGATGGCCAGGTAGTCGCCGCGCAGCCGCAGCGTGGGCGCGCCCAGGAACAGCCCCACGCCGGCGGCGAACGCCACGCTCACGGCCGCCGCGGCGAAGAAGGGCCACTGGAAGGGATACATGGGCACCGTGAGGATCGCCGTCACGTAGGCCCCCAGCCCGAAGAAGGCGGCGATGCCCAGGTGGACGAGCCCGGTGTAGCCCACCATCACGTTGAGGCCCAGCGCCAGGATGCAGTAGATGAACAGCGTGGTCACCTGCCCGCCGAGCGCCCCGCCGAGTGCCGGCACGACCACGGGCGCGAGCGCCAGCACCGCGAGCGCGACCAGGTCCCACCGCTCGCGCAGCCACGCCAGCGCGACCGCCCGCCCGGGCACGGCCCCCGTCACGTCGGTTTTCACGACTGGCTGCACAAGATCACCTGCACTGATTCAAGGAAGCTTGACCCCCTGAGAGAGCTCGGGGCTGCCCACACCCTCTCGCGGGACGTTCGCCTGCGCCCTCCGGGCTCCGGCTCTCTGCATGTCCGCGGCGCTCCGGCATCCATGCCTGCGCTTGCTCCCATAGCCCCTCTCGAGGGGATGGGCAGCCCCTCGCAGACGACCAGGAACGGCAAAGAGCGGATATTGTTGGAAACAACGGCAGCGAGGGGCTGCCCGTCCCCTCGAGACGGCGTAGACGGCAAGCGCAGACAGGATGTCGTAGCGCAGACGTCTCCGAGCGAGCGAAGGCCAGGATGGCCGCAGCGAGCGTCCGGCGAGAGGGTGCGGGCAGCCCCGAGCGGAGCGAGCCTTCGACGAGTAGCGATCCCGCGCATCACACCTTCTCCTTCGTCCCGCGGCCGAGCAGGCCCTCGGGGCGGAATACGAGGATCACGATCAGGATCGCGAACACCACCGCGCCGGTCCACTTCTCGCCGACGTAGGCGCTCGTGAGGGCGCGGACGAGGCCGATCACCAGGCCGCCCACCACGGCGCCGGGGATGCTGCCGATGCCGCCGAGCACCGCGGCCGTGAAGGCGTAGAGGCCGTTGGTGAACCCCATCTGGAAGCTGATCGTGTTGATGTACAGCCCGTAGATGACGCTCGCCGCGCCCCCCAGGAAGCCACCCAGGAAGAAGGTGGCCGCGATCACGCGGTCAACGTCCACGCCGACGAGTGCGGCGGCCGTCGGGTCCTGCGCGACGGCCCGCATCGCCTTGCCGAGCCGGGTGGCCTTCACGAAGGCCGTGACGGCGACCATCAGCGGCACGACCACCACGATCACGAGCAGGTCCTTGGCCGTGAACTGCAGCCAGCCGCCCGGAAACAGGTTGGCCGCGGGCAGCAGCTCCGGGAACGACCGGTCGGCCGGGCCCAGCCAGAAGAGCCCCGCGTTCATGAAGATGAACGACACGCCGATCGCGGACACCAGCGGCGCGAGCTTGGGCGCCGAGCGCAGCGGCCGGTAGACGATCCGGTCCACGGCCACGTTGAGCCCGCCGCAGAACAAGCCGCACACGGCCACGAGCAGGGCCACGCCCGCCCAGGTGGCCGCCGGGCCGGCGGCGGCCAGGCCCGCGGCGTGCACGAGCGAGAGCGCCAGGCAGGAGCCCAGCATGATCAGGTCGCCGTGGGCGAAGTTGATGAGCCGGATGATGCCGTAGACCATCGTGTAGCCCAGCGCGATGAGCGCGATCAGGGCCCCGTTGGTGAGGCCGATCAGGCATTGCTGGAGCAGGAACTGCACGACGGCCTCAGGACGCGGGGACGGCGGCGGGCTCCGGCACGGTGGCCTCCGCGCCGGCGTCGAGGATCTCCTCGAACACGAACCGCCCGTCGCGCACGCCGCTGACGGTCAGCGTGCGGAGGGTCGTGTCGCCGTTGGCATCGAAGCCCCACCGGCCCAGCGCCCCGTCGAACTCGCGGATCGCCAGCGCCGCGTCGGCGATGGCCCGGCGGTCCTTGCGGCCGGCGTCGCGGATCGCCCGCAGCGCCACGCTCGCCGCCTCGTAGCCGTAGACGGCGTAGGCCTCCGGGAGCTCGCCGAACGTCTCACGGTAGCGCTCCACGAACTCCTGGCCCTTGCCGACGAGCTTCTCCGGCGGCAGGCCGCCGAACGTCACGAAGCAGCGGCCCTCGAGGTTGGCCGCGCCGGCCGAGTCGATGAACACCTGCTCGAGGCAGCCGTCGGGCACCATGAGGAGCGCGCCGATGCCGGCGCTCGCCATGTCCTTGGCGAGCTGCCCGCCCTTCGACTGCGTCGTGCCGCCGAAGTAGACGAGGTCGGGGTTCTTCGCCTTGATGCTCGCCATCAGCGACTTGAATTCCTGCGCCTTGGCGTCGATGGAATCGTGGCCGAGCACCTCGATGCCGATCTCGCGGCAGCGCTCGTCGAACAGGTCGGCGATGCCCTTTCCGTAGACTTCGTTGTCGTCGAGGATGTAGACGGTCTTCACGCCCCGCCCCTTGGCCCAGTCGGCCGACAGCGGCCCCTGCAGGTCGTCGGCGGGCACGACGCGGGTGTAGTTGAGCCGGCGGGTGGGCCGGTAGACGTCGGGCTCGCCGGGCGCGCCGAGCCCGGGCTTCGTCAGGCCGACGGCCGTGTTGGCCGGCGAGACCATGAGCAGATCTCCCTGGTTGAGGATCGGCATCGACACCTTCGCGGCCCCCGAGTTGAAGGTGCCGACGTAGACCATCACGTCGGGATCCTGCAGCGCCCGACGGGCGTTGGCCGCCTCGGTCTCGCTCGTCCACTGGCCGGCCGCGGCGGTCGCGTCGTCGAGGTCGAGGTATTCCACGCGGAACGGCCCGGCCCGGCCCCCCGCCTCCTCGATCGCCATGCGGATGCCGCGGACGATGGTGTCGGACTGCTGCTTGGCGCTGCCGGTCCGCGGCAGGCTCGACACGATCTTCACCAGGGTGGGATCGGCCGGCCGGGCGCAGCCGGCGGCCGCGAGAGCCGCCGCGACCGCCGCCACCCCGAGCGTCCGCTGCATGGCTTTCATGACGAGGAATGTAGAACCGTCGCCGCGCGGCGGTCAAACCGCGGTGGTTTTCACGAGCCGCCAGGCGCGGTGGGGCCGCGCGTCGCGAAAGTCCTCGGGAAGCGTGCGCCGCGTGACGTCGCGGATCGTGAACCGGGCCGCCACGCGGTCCTCCGCGAGGTGGAAGCGGCGGAAGTTCGTCGAGAACCAGACCACGCCGCAGGGCGCGAGGTTCGCCGCCACGAGGTCGAGCAGCTCGGCGTGGTCGCGCTCCACGTCCCAGTCGGCCTCGCTCTTCGCCGACCGCGAGTGGGTGGGCGGGTCGCACACGACGAGGTCGAACGGCGGCTCGCCGCGGCGGGCGCGGTGCGCGAGAAAGGCGCGGGCGTCGTCGCGCACGGTGCGGTGCCGGCCGGCGTCCTTGAAGCCGTTGCGGGAGAGGTTCGTCCGCGTCCACTCGAGGTAGGTGTTGGAGAGGTCCACGCTCGTGGTCTCCGCGGCGCCGCCCGCGGCGGCGGAGACGGAGAAACTGCCCGTGTAGCCGAACAGGTTGAGGAACCGCGTGCCGGCGGCCTCGTCCCGCACCAAGGCCCGCGTCGTGCGGTGGTCGAGGAACAGCCCCGTGTCGAGGTAGTCGGACAGGTTCACCTGGAACTCGAGCCCGCCCTCCTTGACCCACAGCGTGGCCGCGCGGTCGTCGACCTTGCCGTACTGCCCGCCGTCGCGCTGCCGCCGCCGCGACTTGAGGAACGTGTGGTGCGGCGGCACGCCGAGCTCGAGGGCCGCGGCCTCCACCATGCGGTCGAGCCACACCTGGTGCTCGATCTCCGTCCGCTCGTGGGGCCGGTCGAATTCGGCGGCGTGCAGCCAGCCCGCGTACCAGTCGACGACGAGCGGGATCTCGGGGATGTCGCGGTCGTAGACGCGGAAGGCATCGGTGCCCTGCCGCCGGGCCCACCTGCCGAGGTGCCTGAACCGCTTGGCCAGCCGGCGGCGGAAGTCGCCGAGCTGCGCGTCGACCGTACGGCCACCGACCCGTGGGAACGCACGATCTTCCGACGACGGGACGTCGCCCTCCCGCATGGAAGCCCCCGGCGGAAGCCGGGGGACTCCGCGAGGCAGCTGATCCCGTTCGCCATGCGCAGCCGGTCTCGCCCCACGACCCGGTGTCCCCTCGCTTCCGCTCGGGGCTTGCATGGATCCTGGCGATCCAGGCCCGGAGGGCCGGGTTGAGTCCTGCGGGCGGAGGCCCGCCAAGCCCGGGGCGGCATGGATGCCGTGACCGGGCGTGAAGTCTCCTCCCTCGCTTCCGCTCGGGGCTTGCATCGCGTGTTCAGCGGGGTCACGGGGCCCTGCTTCCCGCCGACGCACGTCGAGTTCCACCAGTCGACACGCGATCGGGCCGTTCCTGAGCGGCACGCGGTGCTCCGGCCGCAGCCCGACGTGCTGCGCGGCGGGTGTGTCGGCGGCGAGGATCGCGGCCCGCCAGCCTCCGCACCGCCGCACGAGCCAGTCGCCGAGCCGCCGGAAGAGCGCGCCGGCCCGTGGTAGCGGAAGCCGCTCGCCGTAGGGCGGGTTCGTGACCACGAGGCCGGGCGGGCCCTGCGGGTGAACGTCCTCGAAGTGCCGCCGCTCGATCGCGATGCAGCGGGCGACGCCCGCCGCGGCGGCGCAGGCCAGCGCGGCCTCGACCGCCGCCGCGTCGAGATCGCTCGCGGCAAACCCGCCCGCCGGCTCCCGCACGCGGGCCTCGAGTTCCGCGACCAGCCGCTCCGCGAGCATCCGGTCGCAGTCGCGAAACCGGTGGAAGCCGTGTGCGCGGCGGCGCGCCCGCCAGAGGCCCGGGGCCATGCCGGCCGCGATCGTGGCCGCCTCGATCGCGAGCGTGCCCGAGCCGCACATCGGGTCGAGGATCGGCTCGCCGCTCGACGGCGTCTGGCGATCGCCCGGCCGCCACCAGCCCGTGATCGCCAGGATGCCCGCCGCGAGCACCTCGGAGAGCGGCGCCTCCACCTCGCCGGCCGGTCGCTCCACCAGCGCGGCTGGCGGCGTCGCGGAACACCGTGGCCACGTCGCCGACGAGGTGCAGCGCGAGCCGGAGCGTGGCACCCCGCAGCTGCACGCTCGGCCGCCTGCCGCTCGGCGTGCGGAGCTGGTCGACGACCGCGTCCTTCACCACCTGCGCCGCGTAGAGCGAGTGCGTCACGAACGTGTCGTGGATGGCGGCGTCGACCCGGAGCGTGTCGGTCGTCTTCAGCTGCTCCGTCCAGTCGACCTCCTGCATCGCCCGGTAGAGCCCCTCGGGCGAGTCGACGCGGAACCGGCCCAGCGGCTCGAGCACGCGGATCGCCGTGCGGCTCTCGAGCACCGCGCGGTAGAGGGTCTCCCGCTCCCGGCCCGGCGGCGCGGACAATTCGATCGTCCGCCGGCCGATGCGCAGGTCCTCGGCGCCGAGGGCCTCGAGCTCACGGGCCAGCACCCACTCGAGCCCGTCGAGCGTCCGCGCCGTGAGCCGGGGCGGCTCGTCGACCGAGGGCGCCGGCAGCGGCCGGGGCACGACGGGCACGGGCGGAAACGGCTCGGACATGCCCCGAGTCTACGCGGCCGCGGCTCCCGCTCGCCGGCCCGCATCCGCACGCGGAGCGAGCACGGAGAGGAACATGCAGACGGGTGCACCGCCGAACGCTAGAGTGCCGTCCGTCTCGAGGCACGTGATCACGATGACGGCGACCGCGGATCCACCTGCTCCCGCCTGGATGGGCCGCGTGCTCGTCGCGGCCGGGGTCTACAACCTGCTCTGGGGCGCACTGACGGTGCTCGTGCCCGGGTGGCTCTTCGACCTGACGGGCATGGAGCGGCCCAACTACCCGTTCATCTGGCAGTGCGTGGGCATGATCGTCGGCGTCTACGGCGTGGGCTACCTCGCCGCGGCGCGGGATCCGCTCCGCCACTGGCCGATCGTGCTCGTGGGGTTCCTCGGCAAGATCTTCGGGCCGCTCGGCTACGCCATGGGCGTCGTGCAGGGAGACGTGCCGGCGGCCTTCGGCGTGACGCTGCCCACCAACGACCTCGTGTGGTGGGTGCCGTTCGCGCTCATCCTCCACGCGGCCTGGCGGCGGTCTGCGGCTGACGGCTAGCGAGTGACCGCCGTCTCCGGGAAGCGGTCCTGGATGGGCTGCACGCCCATCGGCTCCCGCCGCAGCCCCTCCATCGCCCGCACGCACGCCTCGGCCGCGGGCAGCGTGGTGATGCAGGGCACGCCGTAGAGCACGCTCGCGGCGCGGATGCGGCCCTCGTCGGTCCGCGCGCCCTTGCCCCGCGGCGTATTGAAGATCAGCTGCACCCGGCCGTCGATGAGATGGTCGATGAGATTCGGATGCCCCTCCTGGAGCTTCTTCACGACCTCCACGGCGATGCCGGCAGCCGCGAGCTCGCGCGCGGTGCCGGCGGTGGCCAGGAGTTCGAAGCCCAGGGCGACGAGCCGCCGGGCCACGCCCACCATGTAGGCCTTGGCATGCGGGCTCGACATCGAGATGAAGATCCGGCCCCGCTCCGGCAGCACGATGCCGGCGGCGATCTGGCTCTTCGCGAAGGCGATCGCGAACGTGTCGCTCACCCCCATCACCTCGCCCGTGCTCCGCATCTCGGGGCCCAGCGCGATGTCGACGCCGGCGAACTTCACGAACGGAAACACGCTCTCCTTCACGCTCACGTGCGCCGGCACCGGGTCGCCGTCGATCCCCTGCGCCGCGAGGCTCGTGCCCGCCATCGCCTTCACGGCCACCTTCGCCACCGGCAGGCCCGTGGCCTTGGCCACGAACGGCACCGTGCGGCTGGCCCGCGGATTGACCTCGATGACGTAGAGCGCCTGCGCGTCGCCCTCCTTCTTCACGGCGAACTGCACGTTCATCAGGCCGACCACGCCCAGGCTCCGCGCCAGGTTCGTGGCGGCCGCCTTGATCTCCTCCACCACCGGCGGCGCCAGGCTGTGGGGCGGAATGCAGCAGGCCGAGTCGCCCGAGTGCACGCCGGCCTCCTCGATGTGCTCCATGACTCCCGCCACGATCACGTCCCTGCCGTCGGCGATGCAGTCGACGTCGACCTCGATCGCGTCCTCCAGGAACCGGTCGATGAGCACCGGCTGCCCCTGGGCCACGGCGAAGGCCTCGGCCACGTAGCGCTCGAACTGCGGCTGGTCGTAGCAGATCTCCATCGCCCGGCCGCCGAGCACGAAGCTCGGCCGCACGAGGCTGGGGTAGCCGATCCGCGCCACCTCGCGGCGGGCCTGCTCGAGCGTGCGGGCGATGCCGCTGGCCGGCTGCTTGAGGCCGAGGCGGTCGAGCAGGTCGCGGAACTGCTCCCGGTCCTCGGCCATCTCGATCGTGTCGACGCTCGTGCCGATGATCGGCAGGCCGGCGGCGTGGAGGGCGCGGGCCAGGTTCAGGGGCGTCTGGCCGCCGAGCTGCACGATCACGCCGTCGGGGTCGATGCGGTCGGCGATGTTGAGCACGTCCTCGCAGGTCAAGGGCTCGAAGAACAGCATGTCGCTCGTGTCGTAGTCGGTGCTCACCGTCTCCGGGTTCGAGTTGACCATCACGCTCTCGATGCCGAGCTC